>JBIIDU010000109.1:0-7964 GCA_044238165.1 Ferruginibacter sp.
GACCCTCAATGGTGGGCTGGGCGATGTGGTTGCCTCCCAAAAAAATATTGCTCTAATCCAGACCAACTCGGAAAAGCTGGAAGTGGTGCCCTCTGCCGACCGGCAGGGGTACTGGCTGATAACACACCGGAGCAATACGTTCTATTCATTTAAAATCAATGCCGCAGGCATCCAAAACACCCCCGTGGTTTCGGTGGTGGGCGGCGACCATGGCAACGGAGCCGGCCACATGAAAGTGAACCGGCAGTTCAACAAGCTGGCGATGGGCAATTTCTTCTCACGCAACATAGAGCTCTTCGATTTCAACAATACCACCGGGGTGTTGTCCAATCCCCTAATATGGAGTTCGGCGCCTACCAATGATGTCTACTACGGTGTGGAGTTCTCTCCAAACGGGAAACTGCTTTATGTATCCAATTTTGAAAAAATAAGGCAATACGATATCACCCTCAGCAACCCAACCACCATAGAGAATTCAAAATATGAAATTGCTTCGCAGGGGATAAGCCTGCAACTTGGCCCCGACAACAAGATCTACGCAAATGCCGGTTCGGTCAACGTCATCAACTGCCCCAACGAAAAAGGGACTGCCTGCGGCTTCCAGCAGAATGTGCTGGCCAACCAGACCAGCGGCGGCGGATACGGACTCCATAAATGGGTGTATTATTTTGATGATATTCCCGCACCTGAACGCAATGAAATCCGGTCGCTGGACAGCTGTGTCGGTAACACGAGTTTCTTCACCCTGAAAAACGCCAAAGACATCCTTTCCGTTGAGTGGGATTTCGGTGATCCCTTGTCGGGACCGGCCAATTTGGGGTTGGGCCTGTTTGTCAATCATATTTTTTCGGATGCAGGCAGCTACAATGTGAAAGCGGTAGCCACTACGGCCTGCGGTCAGGAAATTGTATTGCTGAACAATTTCACCGTGGTGAACTGCAACAGTTCCTGCATCGGAACCATTATTGCACCGGCAGGTTCCTGCAGCGGAAACACCCTGTCTTTCCGGACCAGCCCGGCATCTCCGATCAGCAGCATCCTCTGGAACTTCGGCGATCCGTCGAGCGGAAGCGCAAACAGCTCCACCCTTCGGGAGCCCGGCCATGTATTCGCGACTGCGGGAACCTATACCGTCAAGGCAGCGGTAACCTTTGCCTGCGGAACCCTGAACCTGCAAAAAACCATCATCATTACCGATTGCGCCATACCCTGTACGGGAGCTATCGCAGCAACGGTGGGAACCTGTGTGGAAGACAGTACAACGTTTTCCATCACAGCAGATTCGGCGTTGAACCGCGTGCGCTGGAACTTCGGTGATGTCGGAAGCGGGGCGGACAACACATCGGATCTGAATAAGCCCGCACATCTTTTCAGTTCGGCAGGAAGTTTCAGGATAACCGCCTTTGTCGATTTTTCCTGCGGCAGCGATACGCTGGAAAAAACCATTTCGATTCCTGAATGTCAGGTATCCCCCACCACCTGCACCCTATTTGTTCCTTCTGGGTTCAGCCCAAATGGAGACGGTCTGAACGACAAATTCAAACCGGTGTGCAACTGCACCCCCGAAGTGTATGAGTGGTTTGTTTATAACCGGTGGGGCGAACTGCTTTTCAAATCAACAACGACCGCAGAACAATGGGATGGAAATCACAAAGGCAAAAACTGTATGCCGGGAGTTTATGTGTACAGGGTAAATTACCGGTTTCCGGGCAAGCCGCTGAAGCAGGCATCGGGAAATATCAATATTCTGAGATAAAGACGCTAAAAACGGAGTACATCATTTGACCTTCTTCAGCAACATCACGTAGCCGCAAAGGTTCTTTTTCTTCTTATTCACCTGCACGGGCTTCATCATGTGGTATTCGGAGAAACTAGGTGTATAGGAATAGCTGATCACATTGCCGTCCACATCGCCCCACATTTTTTTCTGGTACACTACTTCCTTCTCGCTCCAGTCGTACATGCGCACTTCATACACTTTCGACGTCACATCGCCGATGAATACAAACTGGTACCAGGCACCCTGTGTAAGCGGCATCACTACCGGCATTTCGTATTCACTTTCCATGGCTACGGAGGCTTCGCGCACCACCACATACCCCTGACGGGTGAAAATGGCGCGCACACTGTCGGCCTGGCCGCGCAATACGGCGTCCTGGCAGGACGATTGCCTGATCACATCCTGGGCTCGTGCGGAAAACAGAGCAACAGTGAATGCAATGAATAAACAGAAGGATTTACCAGTTTTCATTTCAGATACGGAATAGGGTTAAAGTATCGGGTCGGGGGGTAGACAATTCGGGAAAAAGCCACCACTCCGCTTTCTAAAACGAAAATCCGTCGATTATATTTTCCGAAGGGAAGGAAATTGGGCGAGATACAGGAATCGGCCGAATTTTAAAAGATAATCTGCTGATATACAGGGGCCAACCGTATACTATATAGAACTAATTCTTGTGCTTTTTTTGATAAAAGCAACCCAGATATTGCACAACCAATTCAAATGGAAAAATTGCACCAGTCACTTGAACCCGGCTTTTATGTTTGACGCTACCCGTATCATCTAAAGTATAGACCGAGTCAGCTTCCTTTATAAAAATTCCAAAATATGACCAGGCCAGTTAATGAAAAATTATATAGAGCCCCGGATTAATTATAACCATAACCAGCAAGCAAATCACTTATCAGCTGTTCAATTAATTCTAATTCATCAAGGTCATCGACAAAATTTGCTCTATCCAAGAAAACAATAATAGAGGGAACCCCGGCCTGACGGAAGCGAATTTGGATATCAGGATCAATTTCAGCTATTTCATTTATAATTTCTTCTTTTTGAGATGATGACAGCGGAGCTGCTCCTTTGTAAACTTCTACACGAGATTTTGATCCACGATTTTTATTGCAGTTTGAGTTTTGTGCGAATGACACAGAACTAAAAAATAAAATTGCTGCAAAAAATAAGAGGTATTTTTTTGTTTGCATAACTGAAAGGATATGATTGTTTGAATGTTTAGACGAGGCTACAAACATACCTGATAAATGCTGACAAAGAAAATAGTTCACTGATTATATATTCATTGATCGAATTTTACAATGAACCCGGCCTGCATGTAATTTATTAAAAACCAATACGCTACGCTTGCTGTTGTATCAATCCTAAAAATCTTTTCATTAGGATGAAAAACAGGCATGTTTCAGATAAATGCAGACATTCCGGGGAATGTCGGTCATTCAAGATAAAAGCAACGGCAAGGACTCCCTATTTTTTGCCGGCGGAATCAACCTGGCTCAGCAACTGGCGGGTGGGCATTTTCGAAAAGCTCATCAGCAGGGCCAGTTTTCCGTCTTTGAGCTTCCAGTTGTCCTGATAAAGCAGGGAGTCGCGCTTGCCGCCTTTTTCCTTCCATTTGTTGTAGGTGGTCACCATCACCCAGTCCTCACCACTTTCCTTGTCGTGCAGGGATACCGCCGAAAGGATGTCGTTGGAAGTGGAGTCGTACATGGCCCGGTTTTGAGCCAGTGCGGTATTGATCCGTTCGCGGGGCAGTACGATTTCGTTGCGGTCGTCGGGAATGCGCAAACGGAGCGTGTCGGCAAAAAGGGCATTGGCCTTGGCCGGATCGCGGTCGTCCCAGGCGCGGTAGAAATCCAATGCGGTCTTTATATGTTCCGGCTTCCCGATTTCCCAGTCCTTGTAACGTACCGGATAGGCGAATTCGGGCATTTTGGTCTCGGTCTTCAACGTATCCGTTTTGCCGGAAGCCTCATCAGCTGGGGCCTTGGTATCGTTACAGGAAATGAGGCCGAAGCCGATCAGGAAAAGAGAGAGGAATTTGTTCATGGTCTTATACTTGAATTTTTTTTAATTGCCTGGCGCTAAAATACCTAAAGTTTCAACAAGAAACGAAGTTTGATGCAAGACCGACCGCAGCGGTCGATCCCCGTCAATTGCCTCGGAAAATTTTCTGCACCAACACCCGCTTATTGTCGATGAACACCGCAACAGAATAGGTGCCGCGCGAAAGGGTTTGCAGCGGCAAGATGTACTGTTGCCTTCCCCTTAGGGGCTGTGCCGGAAGCGATGCCACCTGCTGACCGGCGCTGTTGTACACCACTGCTGAAAGGGTTGCGGGAGCGGAACGGTAGGCCAGTATGTTCAGGTTGTTGCGCACCGGATTTGGAAAGAGGGTTACCTCTTTTGCCGGTATTGGATAACAGTTGCCGGGAAAAACGATGCTTGCCGAATCGAGGTGAAAGCTGGTATCTGTACCAATCTGCATCCGGAGGCGGTAGCCTATGGTGATTCCGTCGGGCAGGTCCGACCAGTCGTCTTCATAAAAGAAATCACGAATGGCAAAAGCCCCATCGGCAACCACCGTATCCACCGGTTTGTAATTGGCTTCTTCGGGTAGGCGCCGTTCAAGAATCATGCGCATGCCCAGGCCGGCCTTGACCGACCAGTTGTACAATCCTTTACAGCCAGCCGCCGGAGCGAGCTGGCTGCTGAACCTTTTTTTCTGCAGCGATACAAATGCCTTCTTCGCATCCGGCGCCCCATAGCCGATGCGGTCGTTGGGTGCGGCGAAATTGCCGGCGGATTTGCGCAGCTGGTCGAGCAGGGTGATGTTGGATTCTTCCGGAAATGCCTGCCACAAGGAGGCATAGACGCCGGCGAGAATAGGACAAGAGTAGGAGGTGCCGCTACCGAAACCCGGGGCTCCGGTATTGGCATTGGCAATCACCGTTCGCGAACCTACAGCCACCAGATCGGGTTTGATGCGGCCATCACTGCTGGGCCCGTAACTGCTGAAGTTGGCCGGTGTCATTGAGGTGTTTACAGCTCCTGCCGTGAGTACACTGTCGGCATCTCCGGGCGCCGTGATATAGCGCCAGGAATCGAGTCCGGAATTGCCCGCGGCTACCACCACACCAATTCCTTTTCTGGATGCCATGGTACAACCCCGGCTGATGAGGGCGGTTCGTCCGTTCATGTCGGCATAGGTGTAATCAAACTGGCTGTTGTCGAAACTATTGTAACCAAGAGAAACCGAAAATACATCCACCCCGGCGCTGTCGGCCCGCTCGGCGGCGGCCACAAAATTCTGTTCCTCGATGGGGTATTCGGCCGAAACATCCTCGGTGCGGAAAAGATAAAAAGAAGCGCCGGGTGCCGTTCCCACAAAGGAGCCGGGCAGGTTGGCCGCGATGGTGCTGAGGCAGTACATGCCATGCACATGTTCTTCGTTCACGCTTTGCTTGTTGTCCACAAAATCCCAGGTGCCCAAAATCTGATTGTTGGAACGCACACTGTCGAAGGTGGGCAGGGTAAGGTAGTTCAGGAAGCCCCCATCCATGACGGCCATCCGCATGCCATTGCCGTTGAAGCCCAGGTTGTGCAGGAACTCCGTACGGTGCAGCCTGACCTGTGCGGAAGCCTGGCCGTAATTATAGCGATCGGCCGGATTGGCGGGACGTGCCTGCGGCAGGGCCTCGCTGCTGATGGATTCCCGGGCAAATTTGTCGGCGACAACACGTGAAGGTGCGGGACGAGGCGCCAAGGGCCGGGCGGCACGAACAAAAGGCAACGCATTGATGGACGTAAGCGCAGCCGGATCGTCGAGCCGTACACAAACCTGGTTGAACCATTTGCTGGCGTTGAGGATGTTGACTCCGCCGATGGATTGGAGTGTCTGCAAATAGGTAGCTGACACGGGCAGATCCGTTTCGTCTATCGGTATCTGATAGCGGTTACGCCGGTCGATGGCCCGCTGGGAAAGAAAGGCGGCGGGGTTGGATAACGTAAAGGCCGAACCCTGTTTGTCCTTGAGCTGAATGATGTAGCGTGAAAACTGGGCCGATGCGGAAAATTGAATGGAAGCGCAACAAACCAGCAATAGTGTGAGGTATCTCATATCAGCGGTTTTGGCCCGAATGACTGCGGGTTCAGTTATGGTCGGTCATGGTCATGGTGACTCCGTACCCGAGTTTGTAGCCCGGCCCGCTGGTGGGCGGCTGGTACTCCACATGCAAGAAGCGGCGGTAGACCAGGCCGATGCCTTGTGCGTAATTTTCGGAGCTGTAATTGATTTCGCTGTAGGAGGCCGGGTCGGAGGGATTGCCGATGATTTCGTCGCGCTGGTCGACCTTGATAGTATTGGGCAGATTGAAGGAACCCAGTGTCATGGCGGTATTCACGCTGTCGTAGACATAGTCCCATTCTTCGAGGTATTTGAGCGTGGAAAACTGCGAGTAGGTGTCGATATAGGTGTTGCCCTTCCAGGTGAAGGAGTTGGTGATGGGTTGTTTGAGCTTGAGGAAGCGCAGGTTGTTCTCCACGAATTCATAGGAAGTGCCGGTATTCACCGCCATGAACGTATTGTCGGGTACCCAGGCATCGGTGCTGTTTTTACGGATATAGCGGATGATACGGAAGGCCTTGCGGCCAAGGTTGTCAGTAATGGAGTCGTCCACCAGGTGCTTGACTTCATAGGTGAACACGTCGGTGGTGGTGCCGAAGTTTTTGTAAAATACCGTGGAATCGAGCCGGTAGGTGATGTATTTGCCCTGAACCAGCGGGGCATAGTCGCTGATGGCCGGAGTGTTGAAGGTCTCCGTCTCCTTCTTGCAGGAAGCCAATGCTACCGGAAGGAGCACGGCGAGTATCCAGATCAGTTTTTTCATACACGTAAGTTTGAGCTCATCTGAAAAATCCTATGAACGTTGAATGATTCCCCCTCCCACCACATCGTCGCCCTCATAAAAGACCGCACTCTGCCCGGGGGCGATGCCCTTCACTTCCCCAAAGAAACGAACATTCACCCCGCTTTCGTATTCACTGACCAGTCCCGGGGCACCGGCATCCTTGTAGCGGATCTTGGTGGTCCACTCCGCTCCTGCCGCGGGAGATTCGTACTTCATCCAGTTGAGCTTGCCCACCCGCATATCGGTTGCAAGCAAATCGGTCTCATCGCCCAGCACCACGGTGTTGGTGTCGGGGTCGATGCCGGTTACAAATACGGGTCGACCCAGCGCAATATCGAGCCCCTTCCGCTGCCCGATGGTGTAAAAGGGATACCCCTTATGCTTGCCGAGGATATTGCCCTGCTTGTCTACAAAACTACCTCCCTTCACCCGCTCTTCCAAGCCCTCCACGTTTCTTTTCAGAAAACCGCGGTAGTCGTTGTCGAGCACAAAGCAAATTTCGTAACTCTCGTTTTTTTTGGCCAGCTCGGGATAGCCGAA
Organism: Ferruginibacter sp.; assembly: GCA_044238165.1. Taxonomy (GTDB): domain Bacteria; phylum Bacteroidota; class Bacteroidia; order Chitinophagales; family Chitinophagaceae; genus Ferruginibacter. The sequence goes on from JBIIDU010000109.1 coordinate 7,243, forward strand.
GTCGTGCGCCATCTGCCGGATTTCTTTTTTGTGATAGGTGCCCAGCGGCAGCAGGGTGCGGCTGAGCAGGTCCTGCTGCAAACCCCAGAGCACGTAACTCTGGTCTTTGGTATCATCAATGCCCTTGCGGATGAAATAGCGGCCGTTGGTATGCTGGTGCACCTGGGCATAGTGGCCGGTGGCGATGAATTCACAACCCAGGGCATCGGCCCGCTTGAGCAGGGCCCGCCACTTGATATGGGTATTGCACATCACACAGGGATTGGGCGTGCGGCCGGCAAGGTATTCATCGATAAAGTTTTCGATGACGCTGTCGCCGAACTCACTGCGGATGTCAAGTATATAATGGGGGAAGCCATGCTGGACAGCGGCCTGGCGGGCATCGTTGAAGCTGTCGAGGTTGCAGCAGCCGGTCTCCTTTTTACCGGTAGTGCCGGTGCTGGTGGCATAGTCCCAGGTTTTCATGGTGATGCCCACCACCGCATAACCCTGCTTGTGCAGCATGAGTGCCGCCACGGTACTGTCGATACCGCCGCTCATGGCTACCAGCACTTTTCCTTTTGTTTGCATGATCGGAACCTCCGCTGCAAAGATAGTGCAGGGAAGGGGGTGGGGTAATGTTGAATGTTGGGTTTTAAATGTTAAATGGACAACATTTTTTCTCAGCAACGTCTCTTTGCAAAGCCCTGCGGGAAGGCCAAAGGACGTTGCGTCTTGGAAAA
>JBIIDU010000006.1:0-26189 GCA_044238165.1 Ferruginibacter sp.
ACCGGATTACCGGTTGAACAAGAGCGATAGGTCGGCAGCCATGTCGATGGCCGAATCCGATAAGGTTGAGTCAGTCGCCACGAAGCGTGAAAATGGCGTGAAAGTGGAGGCGCAGTATGTGGTGGGTGAATACGATATCCTGCTGCTGAGCGCTACGGAAAGCATGGGTTTGAAAGACTGGCTTATCAACAACGGATATAAGATTCCCGGTAAGGCGCATGAGGTGCTCGATCCATACATCAAAAGCAATCTCAAATTTTTTGTGGTGAAGGTCAATGCCGAAGAGAAGCGGCGTTCGCCCAACCGCTTTCTGCGGCCCATCCAGATCAGTTTCACCTCGCCGAAATTCATGCTGCCGATCCGGCTGGGAATGGCGAATGCCGACGGCGACCAGGAGCTGATTGTATATGCCTTCACGCGCAAGGGCCGGATCGAATGCACCAATTACCGGAATGTGAGCATTCCCACCGACCGGAAGGTGCCCTTGTTCGTACAGAAGGATTTCAATGCTTTTTATGAGCGCCTGTTTACCCGCCAGTGGCAACAGGCACAATACAGCGCCGCATTTCTGGAATACGCCTGGGATGTGACACCGGCCAACTATTACCACTGCGATCCCTGCATTGCCACGGCTCCTTCCGAGGCCGACATCGTTCAGGCGGGCGTTTGGTGGCTGCATGCAGACTGGAATGATTACCGCAATGTGGATGAGGAAATCACCGACCCCGCCAACAGGAATGTGCATTTCACACGGCTGCATTTCCGCTACAACCGCAGCAGTTTCGCGCAGGACCTCCAGTTTCAGGTCACGCCGAATACCGAAACCTTTCAGGCGCGCTATGTCATCACGCATCCTGCGCAGGGAAGTTTCGCCTGTGCCGAAGGAAAAAAATACCTGAAATCGCTGCGTGAGCGTCGAAAGGCGGAGCTTGAAGAACTGACAGCCCTTACGGGAAAAACGCTGGACGACTGGCAGGATGAAGCCCGCGCTGCCGATCAGCACACCGATTTGGATGCTCCGGCACATTATACCGCCGTGTTGAGCGATATGGATCAAGAGCGCCGGAATGCACGTGAAGGGCATGTTCCACTTTATCTGCTGGGCCTGCTTGCAGCCGGAGGCGCAGGCTGGATGCGTAACCGCGGAATGATCTGATGCCGTCGAGGCAAACATTTTTCCGTATTGGTTGTTAGGGCCATTTAAACGACCGCTTCCCATGGCCATTTCCGGCGAAACCATACAAAAAGCAACCGTTCAGCCACCGGCCGACTACCTTTTTGCCGGGCTGGGTGCTGCCGCTTCGCTGCTGCTGATCAGCATGGAGCATCGGGGACTTCTAGATGGAAAGCAGGTGGTTGTCCTTGATCCGGACAACAAATCACAAAACGACAAGACCTTCTGCTTCTGGGCTACAACGGAAGAATTGTCGGCCTTCCGCAGCCGGCATCTAATTAGCCATCAGTGGAGCCGGGCGGTGGTTAACGGAAACCCACACCAGTCCTTGTCGCCCCTGAGCTATCTGCATGTTTCGAGCATTGACCTCTACCGCGAATCGAAGCGGATCGTTGAGCAGTATGGAATGCTGCGTATACATGAGCCGGTGCGCCGGCTGCAAGCTGCCCATAACGGTGTTGAAGTGCATACAAGCGGAGGCGTCTATCGCGCGCGAAAAGTATTCGACAGCCGTCCACCGCAGTATTTGCCGGCCGATAGGAATGAGGCGCATCTGCTACAGTCCTTTACCGGCTATGTGGTGGTAACAGAAAAGCCCGTTGCTGATGCCGATTGCATTGACCTGATGGACTTTGATGTGGAGCAGTCGGGTTACACGCAGTTCGTATATGTGCTGCCCTTCGCTTCCGACCGGATGCTTGTGGAACTCACCCGTTTTGGCGCGCAGCCTGTGCGGCTCGCCGAGGCCGCGCCGATTCTTGACAGGTACATCACCCGGCGTTTTGGCAACTACACGATTGCCGGAACGGAAACCGGATGTATTCCTATGAGTACGGCTGCCATCCGTTGCGAAGCGGTTCCCGGCGTGATTCCCATCGGTGGACGGGCTGGCGCGGTGAAGCCCAGTACGGGCTATGCGTTCAAGAACATGTTCCGCCATGCCGAGTCCATCTGCGAAGCGTTGCAAAAGGAAATAGTACCTGAGCCTGTCAAAAGTCCTGCACGCTTTCGACTCTACGACAGGCTGCTGCTGATGATTTTGCTAAAAAAGCCCCAACTGGGAAGGTCCATATTCAACACTTTGTTTCGCAGGAACAATACAGCAGGCGTATTGCGCTTTCTGGATGAACGTACCGGTTTTTTGGAGGACCTCCGTATTCTTTTATCGCTTCCTGTAAAACCGTTCATTGCCGCATTGTGCAACGATCTGGCTTACCGTTACCGTGCTTTGCTTGCGCCGGTACTGGTTTTGTTGCTGGCAGTCGGATTGCTGGTAATGCAAGGGCAGTCGCCCGAATTATTCATCTGGGTGCAAACAGCTATTTTTTCACTGGGGTTGCTTTGGGTGGGTATTCCGCATGGGGCGCTCGATCATTTGTTGGAAACCGGCAATCTGCAATTCAAGGTGGGCAGCGCCTTTGTGGCGAAATACCTGGGTGCCGGGGCGGCCTATCTGCTGCTTTGGCTTGCCGCACCGAATTTGGCCTTGCTATTTTTTCTGCTTTTTTCCGCCTGGCATTTCGGTGAGGGCGATATGCAACAGTTCGCACCGCGGCAACCGGGTGCTATCAAGAATTTCTTTTGGGGGGGCTTGGTGCTGGGCGGTATCATTCTCGGTCATGCCGCTGAGGCCAATTTATTGCTGGGCAACATGGGTGTGATTCAGATAGGTATGAATCCGATGCTGTTGCAACAATTGCCCTTACTGTTCATTTTGACCGCTGCAATCTGGGGCATCGCTGAAAGGCGGCCTGCCATGGTGCTCAGTGCACTGATGCTGGGTGTTTGCCTAAAGTTGCCCCTGATCACTTCCTTCGGTCTTTATTTTCTCGGACAGCACAGTCTGAACACCTGGGGTCATCTGAAGAAAGGCTTCCAAGCGGATAGTCTCTCGCTTTTTACGAAGGCCCTGCCGTTCACGGTGGGCGCCCTGCTGTTGTTTTTCGCTGCGCTGGCAGGGCTGAAGGCCGGTTGGTTCGAGGCGTTCAACGGGCATGCGGTTACGGTTTTTTTCGTGTTCATTTCCTGCATCAGTTTCCCCCATGTGATTGCCATGCATGGATTTTACCGGGAGGGGAAGCACAAACTATTTTGAACCGTACCGGCCTTTCGTCTTTCAATAACCTGGAAAACCGCAACCCTCAAGGGCTTCACGTATGAATTGCTGTTTCGCCAATTTGTAAGTTGCCAGAAGAGATAATCGGATTTAAAAAAATAAAATACAATAAAATCCCGGCTGAATCGGTTTTTTAAGCGCTTTGCCGCTTCGAAATAGCTGCTGAACGGGCATTTTGGTCGAATGTAGAATGGGTTTTTGTCGTTTTTGTTCTGAATCCGCCCCAGCTTGCATGTATATCTGTTTTTTAAATGCAGTGTGGGCGGGGTTCGTAGCGTAGAAAAATAATAACCAAATATTCAAACAACTTTAACAATTTTTTGTTAAGGAAAAAAATGGAGTCCAGAAACCATCAAAAACGGGGAGCAACCGAAAATCCACAAGAGTAGGAAAACCTTAAATCATTTTTTATGGAGCATTTAAAAATCGCCAGCGATAATTACGTAGCGTTTACGTTTTTTATCGGCACCATGGCCATGATGGCCGCCTCTGTGTTCTTCTTTTTTGAGTTGGGTAACACCTCACAGAAATGGAGGACATCCGTACTCGTATCCGGATTGATCACTTTCATCGCTGCAGTGCACTACTACTACATGCGGGGATACAATCTGGAAACCGGCGATTCGCCCACTTTCTTCCGTTATGTGGACTGGATCCTTACCGTGCCCCTGATGTGTGTGGAATTCTATCTGATCACTAAAAAAGCCGGTGCCAAAATCGGGTTGCTCTGGAAGCTGATTTTCGCCTCGCTGGTGATGCTGGTTACCGGTTACTTCGGGGAAACCATCGACCGCGGCAACAGCGTCATGTGGGGTGTGATTTCCGGTGCCGCCTATTTCTATATCGCTTACCTCGTCTGGTTCGGTGAAGTAGCCAATCTTGCCCAGACTGCCGGCCCGCAGGTAGCCAAAGCCACCCGCATACTGGCTTGGTTCGTACTGGTGGGATGGGCTATCTACCCGCTGGGTTATATATTGGGTACACCCGGTGGATTGTTCGGCATGCAGCTGGTATCCGATCCTGCTGCCGCATCACACGCTATGGACATCGTGTACAACATCGCCGATGCTATCAATAAAATAGGTTTCGGTCTGGTGATTTATGCACTCAGCAGAAAAGAAGACTAATTCGAGATAACAACAACATTCCGGAGGGTGGGCGTCGTATTACGGTGCCCACCCTTCTTCTATTTAGGCAAATGAAGACAGATTTTGTGATGGGTTGAATCGGCACGAAAATTTCGATTTTCCACCGCGTTTCCCAATTTTGCTCAATTTGGGTAGGATGCTTCCTGAATTTTAATGAATCAGGCAACTGAATCTGATGAATTCTGTCTGCGATTGAAGTACCGTGAAAATTATTTGTAGCTGATGCGATGAACGGTTATCCGGAAATGCTTGTCCTTTTCTACGATGCCCAAAACATCTTTATGGGCTCACCTTCCCAACTGGGTGCGTGAAATATTGCTTCGGCTCCTTCCTTTCTTTCCTATATCCAAACCCGTTCCACTGTATTCTTCTTCCGGCTTTCTTCCGCCTTGAATCCCATGATATGGCTTTCATTCGACTGGTCGATGGTGGAGGTGAGCAGCGAGGGGTCGCGCTTGGTGATGGCTTCAATCCAGTTGTTCACCAGACGCCAGTCGCCCCCGCCGTGCATGTCGCTGCTTTCCTTCCATTCCGTTTTTCCAGCGGTGCGGAAATCGGTAAGCGTGAACGAGGTCATGTCGCCGGTGATGTCGCCCATGCTTCCCATGATACGGGTACGCCGCCCTTCATAGGAGGTGAAGGGTCCATTCGTGTTGCATTTCTTCGGGCTGGATTGCATCGTGTTTGCCGTTATTATCTATGGGCTTGATTTCCTGAAAATCACTAGAGGCGTTTATTTCTTTCAGGTATTCGGAAGGAATCCGCTTTTCATTTATCTGCTTTCCGAGCATGGGGTGATCTTACTTTATTTTTTTAGTGCCGGCTCGCAATCCTGCTATGAGTGGATTTACGGAAACGTGTTCAGGCATGCAGGAAGCTATTTCGGTTCCCTGCTGTTCGCCGTAACATTCATGCTGCTCTGCTGGCTGGCAGGTTATTTCCTCGACAAGCGAAAGATTTATATCCGTGTCTGACCCGTAGGAACGGAGCTGACTTACTTGATTTTTCCCAGTCCTGCCAGGGCCGATGCGTCGCCCGGCTTGATGAGTAAAGCCTTGTTGAACAACAGTTTGGCTTCGTTGTTTCTTCCCGAATTAAGATAGCTCCAGGCCAGCATGTGGTTCACGTCGTAATCGAAGGGATAGAGGTTTACCAGTCGCTCAAAATTCCGGATGGCGGCATCGTACTTTTTGCGGTTGTAGAAGATCACGCCCGACCAGTAACCGGCGGTATAATTCTGAGGGTCAATCTTCAGCACTTCCTCATATTGCTCCAGCACTTTGTCCCAGTTCTCCACAGCGGAAAGCGGCTTGCAGAGTCCCAGCTTCGCTTCAATGGAATAGGGCTTGAGTGCAACGGCTTTCTGATAGTAAGCCTGTGATTGGGTATAGGATTTGTTTAGATAATTCAGCCAGCCCAGCCGCAGGTTGGTTTCATAGGATTCGACGCTGTGCACCTTGCCCAGAGTGGCTATGGCCTCGGGATATTTCTTATAGTACTCCTGCGTATAGCTGTCGCTGAAAGCTTTTTGCAGCGACGCATCATTCTGGGCAGTTGCGGTGGTAAGGCAGACGGAAATAATCGTTATGGCGGCTGCAAGTTTTTTTAAAATTTCCATGTTAGTGCTCCTGTTATTGAATGGTTATAAAATCGGAAGACGGTTTGATACAATTCCTTTTGTTCAATGCCATAGGTGCCGCTGATCGTAATCCTGGGGCCCAGGCTGTAATAAGCGGAAGCGCCTGCCTTTATCAGGGTTCGGTCGATGGCGTTGTATACATAAAGGGCATCGCGCTCAAAGTAATACCGGAAACTGCCGAGCGTGAGATTCCCTTCCAGCCAGAGCCGCGGAAGCACTTTCGCCCCGATCACCTGCCGGAAGTTGAAGGAGGAATTTTGCGCACGGCTGCACAGGGAAGCAGTGGAAATTCCGTAGAGATTCAGATTTCCAAATGGATACCAGCTTACCGTTGCGTTGACCTGCTGCAATGCCGTGTCGATCATCTTTCCAAAAATGATGTCGGCCTGCGCGGTATAATAATGGTTGTTGAAGCGGATGCCCGCGAGCCCGATATGGTTGTTGTAGATGAAATTGTTGAACGGCGTATAGAGGTAATGATACGCAGCTACCGCCTGCCAGTTCCGGTTGATGTTGCCGGTGATCCGGTTGTAATATTCGCGCTGGTTGATGGCGATGTTCCCGTTGTCGGTCACGGCTGTCAACTTAGGTTCGGCAATGGTCTGGTTATAAAGTGCAAGCGCCTGTTGCATGTGCAGGCCGTTCATGATTCTTGTTCCCAGTTCTACCCGCGCATAGAGGCCATCGCCTCGGGAAGTGACAGTGGTGGCTTTGTAGCTGAATTCTGCCCCTGCTGACGTAAGCGCCAGCGCGCTTTTTTGTTTGGGTGAAAGCACCGTGCTTCCGAAACGCATGTCCGCATCGGCCAGCTCTCGCTGGTTGAGGTAGTTGCGGCAGAGCGCCGCCTGATAGTCGGCAGTTGGATTGGCGGGCTCCTGCTTCAATACGGCCTCATAGTGCCGGAGCGAGCGGCTGTAGTTGCCCAGTTGGAAAGCGGCCTGACCCATGCGCAACCGCAGCAGCAGAAAATCATATCCTTCGCGGATGCAGGAGTCTCCGTATCCGAGTAACTCCTTCCATGCTCCTTTTTCATACAATCCGTAACTTCTGAAATCGGCCGCTATCAGTCCCTCGCTTTGCTGTGCGCGGACCGAAAGGGAGAGCAGCAGGAATGTAAGTATGGATATCAGATTGCCACAACGCATTGCGCGGTAATTTTTTTATGGTTGAAGATGCTGAATGAACGGATCTGCCCTCCGGCTATCTCCAGTTCAAAACTATCTATTTCTTTCGCCCTCCCGAAGAGTCTTTTCCTGCGTGCTCCGGTGCAACGTATGCTGCTGCTGTTCAGCAAGTCGCCTGCAGAAACAACGCGGCTTTCATATTCCATGCGGATGAAAACATAAAAAGGCGCAATGATGTCCTGAAGCCAGCTGAGCGGATTGTTGCCGAAGGCATGCACGGGGAATGTATCCTGCACTGTAACCGGTTGTTGGCTGCCGAGCAGGATCTTGTAGGCACAACAGTAGAAATGATGCAGCAGCGTATTTTTGGGGCCCTCGTAACCTGTCAAGTAAAACAGCGTGCCGTTGTTGCGGAAGTAAGCGAAGGCTTCATGCTGCCTGCAGTAGAGATAAGGCTCGTTGTAGATGCTGATCATCGATTCCCATTCCTCGTCCGGAAATCCTTCGGCCCTCACTTGCAGGCAATACCCCGGCTGGAATGCGAAGGCTTCCTGCAACTGGCCATCGGGAATGACATTGCTGACAAAGCAGCCCTCTTCCGGTACGGCGAATTGCCGCAATTCAGTTTCATTGCCCCTTCTTTGGATGAAACAGGCCAGTGGGTGGTTGATCGTTTTTGAACCGATATAGGGTGTCGATTGCACCTGCATGTGCAGATGCGGTTCGGGCGAACGTCCGCTGTTGCCGCAGTAACCGATGATTTCTCCGCGTTTCACATAAGCGCCCCGGCCCGCACGGATGCTGTTTTTGCGGAGGTGCGAGATTTTCGTGTAGGATCCTTCGGCATGTTTGATGACCACGGTGTTGCCCCAGTTCTGCGCGGTATTGTTTTTGCCGATGGCATTGTCGTCGATATGCTCCACCGCTTCCTGCACGATGCCGTCGGCCGGGGCCAGCACCGGCTTGTTGTAACAATAAAAGTGTTCGGGCAGGTTGCCGGGTTCCGCATAGGTTTTCATTTCATGGTCAAGCAATACGAAATCGAGCGCGTGGCTCCATTCGCCCTTATGCGTCATGCTGCCGTTGTGTCCCTGGCTCACCATCCACTCGCCCATGAAGGGCAGATATAAGTGCGTATAGTACTGATTGTAGATGCGTTCCTTTCCGTTCAGAAAACGATACAGGTTTTGCTCCGGGCTGTAATACTGTATGGGAGTAAGGACCAGTTTGCCCGGCCGCCAGCGCAGTTGCAGGGTGAAGAGAAACAGGATGACCACCAGGCAGAAGGGCAGGGAGAAAACGGGAAAACCGGCCCGGTAGGCGATGCCGCCCAGCGCCACCACCAGCAGGTAGGCGATGGGAACGGTCACCAATGTCCACAGGAAGGAGCGGAGGGAGGGGATGATGTAAAATCCGCCCAGGGCCACGGCCACCAGCATGAAGTTGGTGCCCATGTTGTAATAAGTCATGTCGGTTTGATGAAACCCGCCCATGGCGAAATTGAAGAAGATGGCCGTGGCATAGCCCAGCACCATCAGCACGAAGGCAATGCGGGAATATAAAAGCAGTCCGATCGACAACAGGATGCCCGCTGCCATGTTCACCTGGAAAATGATGGCGCTCATGCTGCGGAAGAAGCCGGCAACAAAATCGGGAATCTTCCACTCCTCGATCTGCTGCAGCATGTTCAGCAGGGTATTCCCTCCCAGGGCATAGGCCTCATTGAACCAGTAGATGTGGCGGTAGGTGAGCCCGATGCCTTCGAATCCCCTTGCGGCCACCATCACTATTCCGCTGCTGATGATGAACGCGAGCGAGAGTGCCGGCAATCCTTTTTTATTCAGTACGGCATTGAGTGCGATGGACAGGAACAGGGTAAGCAGTGCACCCACGAACAGCAGGATGAAGAAAGCCGCGCCCGGTTCGAAGTTGGCACCCATGCACAGGCCGAACAGGATCACACTGTAGGTGAGTAATCCCTGCCGTACCTGTTCTTTTCCGAAGCCCAGTGCGAAAGCGGCCGTGATGGAAACCAACAGCGCCGTCAGTCCGCAGAATCCGGTGAAGGGGGTGAAGAAGGAAACCGCCAGAACGAGCAGCGAGAGCAGTTTGTTCCGGGAAAAGAACAGCATGCCATAACTATTCAGCACGGCCAGCAGGCCATCTTTCAGCGGTGCTATGATACGAGACGGTTTCAAATCTGCTTTCAGCACAATGGCTGTTCACCCTTCCGTGTTGCTGTTTTGATATTATAAGCTGAATGCCCTTAGATGTTCGGGCATACGCTCCATCTGTTCGATATATTCCAGTGTTTCGGCTTCACGAATCAGGTGATGATGTCCGTTGCCGTCAATCAGCACCACGTTGGGCCGCATCTGGATGAACTGCATCCACTGCGTCATGTTATAGGCGCCCACACGGTGCACCACCACATGGTCGCCCCGGTTGAGCAGCGGCAGGGTGATGCCCGAACGCACCACATCGATGTTCATACACAGTGGGCCGTACATCACCGAATCTTCGGTATGGTGGGTGAAGTCCTGTGCCGGACTGATCTTGTGTTCGTACCAGAACGCGGTGAACAGCAGGTTCACGCCGAAATCCATGATGGTGGCCCTTCTTCCGTCGCTCAGCCGCTTGTTGGCGATGACGGTACCCAGTAGGTATCCGGCCTCATCAACCAGCGCACGGCCGGCTTCCAGAACCAGCAATGGAAGCTCTTCTGTTTTGAAGCCGTAGTTCAGCAGGGCACCTGTAATGGCCTCGGCGAACTCATCGATGGTGGGGATGGTGTCTTTGGCAGGAAGATAGGCCCCGCGCAGGTCGTTGGGCGTGGGGAAACCTCCGCCCATATCGATATAGCGGATGGTGGTGTTCAACTGGGTTTTGCAATTCCAGGCCAGGTCGCATAGTTTGTTCACTGCGATGACGTAGGCACTGGTGACCATCATATAGGTGCCGATATGGCAATGCAGGCCGGTGAGGTTCAGTTTGCCCGACTCCACAATCTTAACCAATGCGCTCCAGGCGGTACCGTTTTCGTAATTGAATCCGAAACGGTCCCACATCGGATAGATGCCGGTATCCATATTGACCCGGATGGCTACCCGGGGTTTGATGCCCAGCGTATCGCTGAGTTCGATGAGCTGGTAGAGTTCGTCGAAGTGGTCGATATGGATGAGCGAGTCGTTCCGGATGGCGAGGGTCATTTCTTCCCGGGTTTTCTCGGGCCCGTTGAAGATGATCTTGTTGCCCGGCACTCCATTGCCGAGGGCCTTCCGGTATTCGAAACCGCTTACCACTTCACCCCAACTGCCTTCCTGGTGGAACACGTTGCATACCGCATTGATGTAGTTGGTTTTGTAGCTCCAGGCCATCTGCACCTTGGGGTAGCGGGTGGCGAAGCTCCGGAGGGTGTTGCGGTAGGTCTGGCGGATGGTGCGTTCACTGATGACAAATACGGGCGAGCCGTAGGCGGCAATCAGGGTCTTGACAGGCACCCCGTCGATTTGCTTCACCGGCTCATATTCGGTCCGCGTACCGAACTTGTTCATCAGCCCGGCGTTCATTTTGATCAGCTGGGGTCTTTCATAGCGCAACTTGCTCATAATTTTCCGTTTTATAGTATGACGTCAAAGGGTACACGATTTAATATTGTGCCGGTCACAATTCGCCCAACCCGCTGATCTGCTGGAATTCCTGCACGGAGGTGATATGGTCCCAGGAATAGCGGATGAAGATTTTGCCGACTTCGTATTCCTGATACGGATCGACGGTTTCGCCCATCGCCATGCGTGCCAGTGCGGCTGGCTGGTTCTGGCCTGCCCCGGCTGTCAGGTAGATCCAGGCCGGAAAGCGGGGATTGATTTCCATGATATAGGGTGTGCCGTCGGCCGTGCGCATGATTTCGAGTTCGCAGCCGCCTCGCCATTGTGTGGATGCTACAAACTGCTGCGCCAGCGCGATCAGCGTATCGTCTTCGAGTGTTATGCCGGCCCAGGCCTTGCCCTTGTCGGTGATATAGAGTTTGCGCATGGGTATGATGCTGATGGCCTGGCCTTTGCCATCTCCCAGAACGGCGATATTGATTTCGGTGCCTGCGATGAACTGCTGCACGATGATGGGCAGCCCCCACTTGGCACTGAGTTTGTAAAAAGCCTTCTGGGCCTGCTCAAGCGTATGGCAGACCACCGCGTCGTAAAACTTGCCTTTCACTACCATCGGGTAGCCCATCATATTTGCACAGGCAGGCAATTCCTCTACCCGGTAAATGATCTTGTCCATCGGCACTTTGAGCCAGTGCCGCAGGCCGAACTGGTAGAGGTTGATCTTGTCGCGTGCTTCCAGTTGTTCTGTTGTGGGCAAAAATGTATCGATGCCCATGCTTTTGAGCGTAGGTGAGATCTTGATGAAGTTGGCCAGTTCCGCATCGAAGTTGGGAACCAGCACACGCAGGTTTTCTTTTTCGTGGATGTAGCGGAGCCGGGACAGCAGGGCCTCGCTGCCGGCGGAAGGGTAGGGAATCTGGTAGGTCTTGTCCACCACATCGTGCAGGTAGATGCCGGGCTCGAGGGTTTCGTAGGAAAGCCCCACAATCCGCACCGGTCCTTTGAATCCGTCCCGCAGGGCGCGGATGACGGCTATGCCGGGTCCGGGACTGTCGATGGCATTCAGTCCGGTGACAGCGATCACCGGTGTTTCCTGGTTGGACGGCATGCAGCGGTTTTGGTGGTTGAATTATTCGTTCAGCAAATTCGCTTCGCGCAACTGAGCCATGAAATCGTCCCAGTCCTTTTCAAGGCTGGCGTTATCCACCTCATATTTGCCAAGCAGTATTTTCTTTATTTCGCCGGGGCTTGTGCCTTCTTTCAGCAGGTTGATGATTTCCGCCGCCGCCGGATTGGCGGAATAGGAATCGCCCGTACCCGGGTTAAAGATGAATCCCGACTCGCTGGTGGCGATGTTTTTCCTGATTTGCATATTCCGATCGGAGTTTGTCAGGTTCTTTTGACGCTGAAAATTCAATAGGTTTAACGGACTCTGTTACCAGGGACGGATTTTCACCCAGATATAGTCGTCCATCAGCACATTGTTCTTGAAAACGGCCTTTCGCCTTAAGCCTTCCAGATAATATCCGTTCTTTTCCAGCACCCGCATCGACGATTTGTTGGTTTCAAACACTTCGGCATAGAGACGCACGATGTTGAAGTAATAAAATGTGTATTCGGTAAGCTGCCTGACCGCTTCTGTCGCTATACCCTTTCCCCAGAACGGCTCGCCCACCCAGTAGCTGACTTCGGCCGACAGGGCATACACATCCCCGTTCAGGATGAGTCCTACACCACCGATGGCTTCGCCCTCCAGATCGATGGCGAAGTTGATCAGCGGCTCGGCCCCGACAGTTTTTTCCAGCCAATCATGCGCATGTTCCGGCGTATAGGGACTGGGGAAATAATCGCGCAGATTGTTCCAGATGAGGATGTTGTCGGCATACTTCACCAACGACTCTGCATCGGTATCTGTCCAGGGTCTGATAAAGATGCCCATCCTGTTTTTTGGATAAAAGTAAGTTATTGCCTGTTCATGCCCATAACATCGGCATATTGTATTAATGAGAATAAAGCGGAATTGCAGGCATTGTTTTTTCCTGCCGGAATGATTGCCGCGATCGGATTCGCTCAGCATTGGATACATGACAGCATGCATGCCGCACATGGAAAATTAAGGTTTTTTTTTGCGCCATTCCCTTTATCTTGCTGCCGTAAAATCAATCTATGCAATACAACAAATTGGTATCCATCACCGGTTATAGCGGACTTTTTGAACTGATTTCCTCCAAAGCCGACGGGGGCATCGTACGTTCACTCGAAGACAATACTACCCGTTTTGTCAGCACCCGGGTACACCAGTTCTCCCATATCGAGAGTGTGGAAGTGTATACCGTGAAGGAAAACGTGAATCTGGCTGATGTGTTCACTGTCATGAAAAGCAGCAGCGAAAAACTGCCCGACCCCAATGATGCTGCCGCTGTGAAAGCCTATTTGTCGAAAGTTTACCCCGATATGGATTTTGCCCGTGTTTACGGAAGCGATATGAAGAAAATGGTGAAATGGTTCGCCCAGCTGGAAAAACACCAGATAGAGATCGTACGCTCTGAAAATACCGCGGAATCCGAAGGAACTGTTCACGAACAGGCGGCAAACAAACCCAAGGCTGCCGAGTCCAAATCGGTAAGCACACGCACCGCACCTCCCAAAAAGATCAATACACCCCGGAAAATGGCCTGAGCCATGGAACACCCGGCATTCATTCAGAAAGTCCAGCGGCGATTGCTGCCTGACGGTTTTCAGCTGACCGACTGGGCGGGTGTTTCCCCCTATTTCGACAGGCTGTTGCAGGCTGAAATCAATACGTTGGAAGCATTGGAAGACTGGCTGCGGCAACTCAGCGAGCTGGAAGCGGTTGTGAGTGAGGATGCCTGCTGGCGGCAGATCCGCATGACCTGCGACACGCAGAACAAAACGCTTGAAGAGGCATTCGCCTTTTATTGCCAGGAAATTCAGCCGCAGGTTCAGGCTGCCTCCGACGCACTGAACAGGAAACTCATCCATCATGCCCTGACAGCACGGCTTGACGCTGCGCAATACAATACTTACCTGCGCAACATTCGCAAAAACATCGAGTTGTTCCGCGAGCATAACATTCCCCTTCAGGCCGACCTATCGGTGTTGCAGCAGCAGTTCGGAGTAATCAGCAGCCGCATGACGGTTACGGTGGACGGGCAGGTTTTCACGCTGCAGCAGGCGGCGAAATTTCTTGAGCATCCCGAAAGGAAGAAACGCGAAGAGGTTTACCGCAAGATCAATGAGCGCCGATTGCAGGATGCGGAAGCGCTCAACACCCTCTTCAACCGGCTTTTTGAAAAAAGGGTGTCGATAGCGGCAAATGCCGGATTTGAAAATTATACGGACTATCGCTTCCGTGAACTGGGTCGCTTCGATTATACCGACGCCGATTGTCGCGCTTTTCATGAAGCTGTACGCACGGAAGTATTGCCTTTGGTGGCCGACATTTACCGGCGCAAGCGCGCGAAACTCGGTTTGGAAAGCCTGCGCCCCTGGGATCTGGAAGCGGAGTTGCCGGGCCTGAAGCCCTTGCATCCTTTTGGCAATGCGGATGAGCTTGTCGACAAAACAATAAAATGTTTCAACGCACTGCGACCCTATTTCGGTGCATGCATTGCAACCATGCGGCAGATGCGGCATCTTGATCTGGAAAGCAGACAGGGGAAGGCTCCTGGAGGATATAACTGTCCGCTTCCGGAAACCGGCGCCCCTTTCATTTTCATGAATGCCGCCGGACAAATGCAGGATGTGGTCACCATGGTGCACGAAGGGGGGCACGCCGTTCACTCCTTCCTGACACATCCGCTTCCGCTCACCGGATTCAAGGAATATCCTATGGAGATTGCCGAAGTGGCCAGCATGTCGATGGAGCTGTTCAGCATGGCGCACTGGGATGTTTTTTTTCCGGATCCTTCCGAATGCCGGCGCGCCAGGGTCCATCTGCTCGAGCGTATCATCACGCTCTTTCCCTGGATTGCGCTGATCGACAAGTTCCAGCACTGGATGTATGCAAATCCCCGGCATACCGATGCGCAACGCTCCGAAACCTGGAGGGCCTTGTTACAGGAGTTCAGCGAGGGTGTGGTAGATTTTTCGGGGCTGGACAATTACCGGGCCAACAGCTGGCAAAGGCAGTTACATCTTTTTGAAGTGCCTTTTTATTATATCGAATACGGCATAGCGCAGCTGGGTGCCATTGGTATGTGGATGCAGTTCAAAAAAGACCGGGAGGCCGCGCTCGACAATTATTGCAGTGCCCTGAGCCTGGGCGGTACCGCCACATTGCCCGAACTGTTCAAAGCGGCTGGGCTTTCTTTCGATTTTTCAGCATCGGCCATCCGCAGCCTGATGCAGTTTGTGCGGCAGGAACTGGAAGCGCTGGAAGTAAATGATTGAGTTCAGGATTTTTTCACTGCGGACTTGCAAGTACCGCAAACACCTTTCACCACCATTTCGGCCCTGAGCGGTGTGAACTGACGCGGCAGTCTGACCTGCGGTATTTTCACTTCCTCCATACAGGTAGTTTTTCCGCACGTTTCACAAAGGAAGTGCACATGGTCGTCGTAATGATGGCCCGAAGCGCAGTTGTCCTTGCAGAGGGCGTAAAGCACCGTATTGTCGGTAGTGGGAATCTGATGGATGATGCCTTTTTCCACAAACACCTGCAGGGTACGGTACACCGTTACCCTGTCGAGCTGCTGCCGTGTTTTATGTTCGATATCGGCATGGGCCAGCGCTCCTTCGCTCCGCAGAAAAAGGTTCAGGATCTTTTTGCGGCTGTCCGTAATGCTCAGCTTGTTTTTTTTCAGTTGCTCCATGGCGGCTTGCAGGTTTGCTGTTGCGTCTTTTATTTCAGTTCCCTTGTGGTAACCGGTTCGTTCAGCAGCTCCCGGATGTGCCGGAGCAGTTTCTGGACCTCATCCTCTTTCAGCCCGTCGTAAACACCCCGGACACGCGATTGTTTGTCGACCAGCGCGAAGAGCTGGGTGTGGATGAACTGGTCTTCGACCCGCTGGGTGGTGTCCTGCCGGTTGTTGTCGATGACGTATCCGTGCCTTGCCAGACCGTAGAGGGTTTTTTTGTCGCCGGTAAGAAAAAGCCAGTTGCCCGGCTGTATCGAAATACTGCCTGTTGTGTCGGGAATCAGGGTATAATCTCCTTTTTCCTGCTTTACCAGTCTCCCGCCCATCACCGAAGCGGCATAGCGCTTCAGTACCGGAACACTGTCGGTTTCGGGCATACAGGTGTGGGAGAGGATCAGGAAGTCCTCTTCATTTTTGAAGGCATCGTAAACACGGCGCATATTGGTGTTCATCTTCGGACAAATGCCCTTGCAGGTGGTGAAGAAGTATTCGGCCACACACACCTTGCCCTCCAGGTTTCTTTCGGTGATGGTGCGCCCGAATTGGTCGGTGAGCGAAAAGGCCCCGAGGTTGTTATTGATTACGGGAAGTCCCGACTGGCGGATGCCCGTCTGGGTAAATACAAAGTAATAATATCCCCCCAGCAGCAAGGCGAAAAAACCCAGATACAGCGGCCATCTTTTTTTCATACCGGTTCTTTTCACAAAAATACAATCGGCTGCCCGATTGGTTCAAAAATCATTCCGTTCAGCGGGGGTACGCTTTATGCTATTTGCAACCTAATTGCAATTACCCTAATTTCGCTCCGCTATGGCGCTGAAGCTGAATTGGGACATGATGGGCATTGCCACCTCGGTGGCCTGCGCCATCCATTGTGCATTGTTGCCGGTATTGGTGAGCAGTATGCCCTTGCTGGGCATTGATCTGGTGCGTAACAGTTTTTTCGAGTGGGGGATGATTGTCCTCGCTTTCGCCGTAGGTGCCTACTCGCTGTTCCACGGATACAGGACGCACCATCATTCCCTTACGCCGGTACTCATCTTCTCGTTGGGCTTCCTTTTCCTTTTGTTGAAGCAATTTTTTCATTCACGTCATCTGTTGCTGCTTTTTCCCGCGGTGGTGCTCATGATTGCCGCCCATTACATCAATTTTAAACGCTGCCGCAAAAGCAGGTGTTCTTCGGACCATCACCGGCACTGACATGGAGTTAATTTTAAGTATTAAGTTCTAAGTGTTGAATTGGGTGAGTAGACAAACCTCTCAAACGTTTCAAACCCTGTCTTTTCTGAATCAGAATTGTGCAGGAATTTAGGATTATGGGATTTTGTTCCCGATTCCGCGAACCCAGAAGTACGAGACGTCCGCTAACCATAGGGCAACCCTTTGAGGCTTACCCTGCTTACTTGTGCGGCTTTGCGTGAAATGGCCCCCTCGGTCCCCCCAAGGGGGAATGAAAAAAAAACATAGTCCACATTGCAATCAAAATCCAAACCAAAAAAGTAATTCAGTAACACGGCGGCACAGGACCGGAGTCTTGCGCCTGACAAATAACCTGATATGGAGACCATACCAGGAGGACAGGTTTCTACGGAGCGAACTTTGAACATTGAACCGTTGAACCTTGAACTGATTTTGTCTGAATCAGGCTTGTGCAGAGAGTACCGACAGCTTCCCCCAAATCCTGTCGTGAACCCGCCGAAATTGGCTTTCTTTGCAGCAAATTTTCAACAGCTTCCCCATGTGGCAACGTCTGGCCTATGCCATCCTGAAATTCCGCTTACCCTTGCTGCTGCTGCTGCTGGGGCTTACCCTGCTGCTGGGCAACTGGGCCAGCCAGGTAAAATTGAGCTATCAGTTTTCCCGGGCCATTCCTGAAGACAATCCTGTTTATCGGGAGTACATGCGCTTTCGCGAGAAGTTCGGTGACGACGGCAACCGGATGGTCATCGGCGTTCAGAGCGATTCGCTGTTCACGCCGGGTCACTTTGCCGCATATTCCCGGATGCAGAAAGCGCTGCGTGGGGTGACCGATGTGGAGGAAGTCATTGGAATTCCCGGCGCTATCGGGCTGAAGAAGGATGAGGAGACCCAGCAGACGGCAGCAGTGAAAATTTTTCCGGACACGCTGTTGGACCAGGCCCGGCTCGATTCCAGCCGCCGTATTTTTTCCGATATCAGCTTTTACCGTTACCGGCTCTACAATCCCGAAACGGGTGCGACCCTGATGGCCGTCTCTATCAACAAGGACTCCCTCAACTCAGCGAAAAGAACCCCTATCATCAACCGGATCATCGAAATAACCGAACAATTCGAGTCGTCCACCGGTATCGCCACACACCTTAGCGGACTGCCGCTGATACGAACCCAGGTGTCGAACAAGATCCAGAAGGAGATGCGTTTTTTTCTGGTGGGCTCGCTGTTGCTGAGCGCGCTGATTTTGCTTGTCTTCTTCCGTTCGTTCGGTACAATGCTGCTCTCGCTTACGGTCGTTGTACTGGGTGTGATCTGGAGCATGGGTGTGATGCGCCTGTTCCATTACGACATCACGCTGCTTACGGCTCTCATACCGCCGCTGATCGTGGTGATTGGTATTCCCAACTGTATTTACTTCATCAACAAATACCACAGTTCACTTGCCGCAGAAGCGTCCCGGAACTCCGTTCCGCCGGACGATGCGCATGCAAAAGCCGCATTGAAAACCGGCGCCCTGGTGAACATGGTAGGCAAAATGGGCGTGGTCACCCTCTTCTGTAACATCACGGCGGCCATTGGCTTTGCGGTGTTCGCACTTACCAAAAGCAACCTGCTGAAAGAGTTCGGCCTGGTGGCAGGCATCGGCATCATGCTGGTTTTTCTGATTTCCATCGTGCTGCTGCCTGCTACGCTGAGCTATATGCCCTTGCCGGGGAAAGCGCAGATGCGTTACCTCAGCAACCGCTACATCACGGCGCTGCTGCTGCGTATCGAGCGCGGGGTGATGCACCACAAAAAAACGGTGGTTGCCGCTACCCTGCTGCTGGTATTGGTTTCTGCGGCAGGCATGTTCCGGCTGAAAACGGAAGCCTTCATCGTGGACGACCTTCCCCGGAACGACCGTATCTATACCGATCTGCGTTTTTTTGAAAAGCATTTTACCGGAGTGATGCCGCTCGAAATCATGCTCGATACAAAAAAGCCGAAGGGGATTTTGCAAAAGCAGGTCGATATCGCCACCATGGCTTATTTCCAGGATTCGGTGCTGGCGCGCTTCCCCAAGGTCGCCATTCCCACTTCGGTGATCGATCCGGTCAAATTCGCCTACCAGGCGGCCAGCGGTGCGGGTGGCGACAGTACGTATGTTTTGCCTTCTCTTTTTTCTTTTTATGAACTCCACAAGGTGTTCCGCGACCTCAACCGCAAAAAACAGTCAGGCGAAATGACCGCAAGCGACACCGCGCTGCAGAAGCTGATGGCTTCGTTTGTGGACAGCAGCGAACAGTTTTTACGGATCAGCGCCAGTACGGCCGATGTGGGAACCAGGGGCCTTCCCCCGCTGATTGATTCCATACGTCAGGAGGCCGAGCGGGTGTTCAACGGGGCCACCCCAGGAAAGCATGCCGATACCGCACAATCACTTTACCGCATCAGCGTAACCGGAACCAGCTCCACCTTTCTGGAGGGAAGCCGCTTCATCATCCGCGGACTTCGGGAGAGCATTTTTTATGCCTTCCTGCTGATCAGCGCCTGCATGCTCTATCTGTTCCGTTCCGTCCGTATCCTGGTCTGCTCGCTCATACCCAACCTGATTCCCTTGCTGGTTACCGCCGGCGTCATGGGCTGGACGGGTGTTCCGCTCAAACCCTCGACCGTGCTGGTATTCAGCGTGGCCCTGGGCATCGCCATCGACATCACCATCCGGTTTCTGGTAAATTACAAGCAGGAACTGCCGGGAAATGATTTTCGGGTACAGGATACCGTGGTTGCGAGTATCCGGCAGACCGGGCTCAGCATCGTGTATACCTCGGCCGTGCTCATTGCCGGATTTGTCATATTCTGTTTCAGCCGGTTCGGAGGCACGCAGGCCCTGGGCTGGCTTACCTCGCTCACCCTGCTGGTGGCGGCTGTCACCAACCTGGTATTCTTGCCGGTATTGCTGTTGTGGATAGGGGGCGGCAGGCTGCGGAAAAAAGCTTAGGAAAGCAATTGCTCGGGTTGCAGGAATTTTTTCCAGTCGTCCAGCATCTTCCCTTTCAACACCCGGGGGAATTTGTGCTGTCCGCCCATTTTGCCTTTCGCGCGCATGAAGTCCATGAAGGTATTTTCAGGAAGTACGGTGCATCGGATCTCCTTCAGGGCGTGCTTTCTTTCAACTTCATAATCGTCATTGAGTTCTTTGAGCACCTCGTCGATACGGGCGATGAGTTTTTGCGCATCCACCGGATCGTCGGTGGCGATGTACCAGTGATGGCCGAAAAAGTTTCCGGAGGGCATTCCGGCAACGGTAAATTCCGGAATGGAGATATCGAGTTCCCCGCTCACCAGTTCAATGGCCCTGTTCATATTGTCGACACTGAGGTGCTCGCCGACGAGGCTCAGGAAATGTTTGGTTCGTCCGGTGATGATGATTTCGCTCCGTTCCCGGTCGATCAGCCGGATGGTATCGCCGATGGCGTAGCGCCAGGTGCCCGCATTGGTGCTGATCAGTATGGCGTAGTCGCGGTGCTCTTCGATTTCGTGGATCATCAGTGCTTCCGCATCGGGGAGCATATTGCCATCGTTGTCGAAGTTGTTTTCATCGAAGGGCACGAACTCGAAGAAGATATTGTTGTTGAGCACCAGTTGCATCCCCTTGGCTCCCTGCCGGCTCTGGTAAGCCAGAAAACCTTCGCTGGCCAGATAGGTTTCGATGTAGGTGATGGGTTTGCCCAGCAGTTTTTCAAAGCCTTTCTTGTAGGGTTCCATCGCCACTCCTCCGTGCACGTAAAAGGCAAGGTTCGGCCATATTTCGTGGATATTGTTCAGCCGGTAGCGCTCGATGATTTTTTCCATGCACAGTTGCAGCCAGGCCGGAACGCCTACGATGAAGCCGATGTCCCAGTTGGGTGCGTTCTCCACGATTTCATCGAGTTTTCTTGCCCAATCCCTTTCCCGGGCGATCTTTTTCCCGGGCTTATAAAGCCCAAGGCCCTGAAACCAGAAGGGGATGTTTTTTTGCTGGATGCCGCTGAGGTCTCCCGCAAAGTAGGAAGGCCCCTTCTGCAATTGGGTGCTTCCCCCCAGTATCATCCAGCCTTTGCCGAGAGCGCTCTTGGGCACGTCCTCATACTTGGCCAGGCTGAGCAGTTGCCGGAAACTGGTGATGGTGTTGCTCCGGATCAGGTCACGTGTGATGGGGATGAACTTGCTGGAGGCCTCGCTGGTTCCGCTGCTCAGGGCGAAATATTTGATGACGCCGGGCCAGCATACATCGGGCACTCCTTCCTTGGTCTTATGCCACCACTGTTCGTAAATGGAGTTGTAGTTGAAAGAGGGAACCAGTTGCTGGAATTTTTTACCCGGGTGCTTGCCCATCAGGATCTCGTCGAAATGAAACTGCTGGCCAAATTCGGTGAAACGGGCACGGCGCAGCAGTTTTTTGAGCACGTTGAGCTGTTGCCGCCTGGGGTCGCTTACCGGCAGGCGGAGCGCCAGGGCGATACTCCGGGGAAGTTTGATTTCAATTAGGGGCATAAGGCAATCGAATAAAATTAAAGCAATTCACCGGTATGGGCAAATTCACATACCGAAGTGCTTTCGCGATTGATTTGAGGAAGCTTTTACGGGAATGCTTTTTTTAAGTGTGGAGGCATCCGTAAGTCAGAAAAAGCGATACGAATCCTGTTTTGTTCTTCAATTTTATCGTTACCTCTTTGTTTTTTAAACAAGCGGTATGCGAATGCCTAAATTTTCAGCTATTCCAAGATCTTCACTTTGCCGCTTGCATTATTGTGTTAAATTTACACATTCAAACACACGATAATGAGAAACTTTTTTTTCCTGCTTGCTTTAATCCTTTTTTCCTGCACTGCCGCTGCGCAATTGCTGAGCTGGTCGCCGCAGTTTCCAACAGATAATTCCACGCTGGTGATTACGGTCGATTGCAGCAAGGGCAACCGCGGGCTGTTCAATGCCTCCGACCCCAACAATATTTATGTGCATACCGGGGTGACCACCAATCTCAGCAACAATGGTGGCCAGCAGTGGCTCTATGTGAATGGAACGGTCGGGGGCGCCTGGGGCAGCGCTACACCGGGGTTGAAAGCGGTTTCGCTCGGCAATAACCGTTATCAGTTCACCATCAGCAATATCCGATCGTTCTACGGCGTGCCCGCCGGCGAAACCATTCAAAAAGTATCCATCCTGTTCCGTGATGTGAACGCCAATGCCGGTGCGGTGAAAAAGCAGGCCAACAGCGATGGCAGCGACATGTATGTACCGGTATATCCTTCCGGCTTCAACGGCATCCGCTTCACCCGGCCCTTTCTGGAGCCGCGCTTTGTGCCTTTTGTAGAGCCCATTACCGCCAGTATCGGTACCGTTGTGAATGCCAAGGCCGTGGCTTCCACCAACAATGGGAACCTGAATCTTACGTTCAACGGCATAACGGTCGCCGGACCGCTGAACGGAACCGACAGCATCGTCGGCAATGGAACGGTGAGTGCGCCCGGCAACCAGGAATTTGTGGCAACTCTTTCAGCAGGAGGCGCGATTTTTACCGACACCCTGCGTTTTTTTGTGGCTCCGGTCACGCAAAAAAAGCCTTTGCCCTCCGGAGTGAAAGAGGGGATCAATTATTACAATTGTACCGATTCGGTCACGCTGGTGCTCTATGCTCCCAAAAAGAACAGTTGCATGCTGATGGGCGATTTCCCCGGGAGTAACTGGACTTTTCAGTCGCCCTACCTGATGTATATGACCCCCGACAGTACCTATTTCTGGATTACCCTGAAGGGGCTGACTCCGGGAACGGAGTATGCCTATAATTATGTGGTCGACAACACCATCTATATCGCCGACCCTTATGCGGAAAAGATTCTGGATCCGTTCAACGACAACTTCATTCCGACAACCAACTATCCTGCCCTGAAACCCTATCCCTCTAATTCGAATGTATCGGCTGGCAAAAATGGTTATATGAGCGTGTTGCAGATTTGCGGCCCGTCCTACAATTGGCGGGTAAACAATTTCTCAAGGCCCGATTCGAAGAACCTCATCATTTATGAACTGCTGGTCCGGGATTTCAGTTCGGGCAGGAACTTCCAGACGGTGATCGACTCCATCAACTATTT
This sequence comes from Ferruginibacter sp., assembly GCA_044238165.1. Lineage (GTDB taxonomy): Bacteria > Bacteroidota > Bacteroidia > Chitinophagales > Chitinophagaceae > Ferruginibacter. Next base: position 22,997 of record JBIIDU010000006.1, read on the forward strand.
CAAACGCCTCGGCATCAATGCCATTGAATTCATGCCCGTGCAGGAATTCAGCGGAAATGAGAGCTGGGGGTATAATCCCACGTTCTATTTCGCGCCCGACAAGGCCTACGGCACCAAAAACAAGCTGAAGGAAATGATTGACACGCTGCACCGCAACGGAATAGCGGTGATACTGGATGTGGTGTACAACCAGCTGGATGCCTTCATGGCTCCCCAGGGAAAACTCTATTGGGATGCGGTCAACAACAGGCCTGCGGCCAACAGCCCCTGGTTCAATCCGGTGCCGCGGCATCCCTTCAACGTGTTTCAGGATTTCAACCACGAGTCGCCCGCCACCCAGTACCTGGTCAATAACTCGCTTGAACACTGGATCAAGGAGTATAAGATCGACGGTTTCCGTTTCGATCTGTCGAAAGGGTTCACCCAGCGGCAAACGAGTGATGTTGGCGCATGGGGTGCTTACGACCAGGGCCGGGTGGACAACCTCAACAGGTACTATGATTATATCAAACCGCGCTATCCGGAAACTTATATGATCCTGGAGCATTTCGGTATACCTCAGGAAGAAAATGTGCTGATCACGAAAGGCTTCATGACCTGGCGGAAAATGACAGATGAATATAACGAATGCACGATGGGCCAGACCGGCAACAAGAATATCGGCGACATCATGTGGAACTATACCGCTAACGGACGGCAGGCCCCGTCTCCTTCGTTGGTGGGCTTTATGGAAAGCCACGACGAGGAGCGGCTGATGTATAAGAACCTGCAGTTTGGTATCAATACCGGCACCTACAATGTAAAAGATACGGCCACCGCTCTGCGGCAGATGGAAGCTGCCGGTTCAATATTCTACACCGTTCCCGGACCGAAAATGCTCTGGCAGTTCGGTGAAATGGGTTATGATGTTTCCATATTCGGCTGTACCGACGGCCTGGTGCCTCCACCGACGGCCGATGACCCCAACAGCCAGCGTTGCAAGTTGTCTAACAAGCCTATCCGCTGGCAGTATCTGCAGCAGCCGGCCCGTCGCAAACTTTATGATGCCTGGTCGAAAATGATTCGCTTGCGTCTCGAGAATCCGTCCGTGTTCAACAATACGGCTACCAATTTCGAACCTAACAGTAACAACGGCTATATCAAGCTGCTTCAGATCGGTGATCCCAATATCGCCAACATGCAGGTGACTGTAGTGGCCAATTTCGCACCAGGAACGCAGACACGCAATGTGGTTTTCCAGAAAACGGGGGACTGGTACAATTATAGCAGCAGCACAGGCAACGGTACCGGATCTTCGGTGGCCGGATTGAACGGCCTTACCGGATCTGTATTCAATCTCTCGAATACCAGCCAGAGCATCACTCTGGCTCCGGGCGAATACCATATTTATGTAAGCGGAACTCCCTGCTCCACACCTGCACCAGTCGTTACTCCTGCGGTGACCTATTGCCAGAACGCCCCCGCTGCTGCACTCACGGCTACCGGAACTAACCTTTTATGGTACACGACCGCTACGGGAGGGTCGGGCAGTTCGACCGCACCTACTCCCTCGACCGCATCGGTGGGCAGCGTCGTTTATTATGTGAGCCAGACTGTGGGTTGCGAAGGCCCGCGCGCCGCCATCACGGTGAATGTGGTGGCATCGACACCGGCTCCGGCCGTGACTACTCCTGTCAATTATTGCCAGACTACTCCGGCTTCGCCCCTGACAGCCACCGGAACGAACCTTCTATGGTACACGACGGCCACCGGTGGTACCGGAAGTGCAACGGCTCCGACTCCTTCCACTGCAACACCGGGTAGCATCACCTACTATGTCAGCCAGACTACTTCCTGCGGTGAAGGTCCCCGGGCTGCCATCACGGTCAATGTGACGGCTCTTCCTGCGGCTCCTGTTGTAAATAGTCCCATCAACTATTGCCAGAACGCACCTACTTCGGCGCTGACAGCTACCGGCACTAACCTGTTATGGTACACGACGGCTACCGGTGGCACAGGAACGGCAACGGCTCCCACACCTTCAACCGCTGCCCAGGGCACCGTGCTCTATTATGTAAGCCAGTCCTCAGGCTCCTGTGAGGGACCGCGTGCCTCCATCACGGTGAATGTAACCGCCGTGCCTCCGGCCCCCGTTGTGCTGAGTCCTCAAACCTATTGTCAGAATGCCCCCGCAGCACAACTTTCCGCAGCAGGCAGCAACCTGCTCTGGTATACCGCTGCTGTTGGCGGAACCGGCAGCACAACGGCACCGACACCCTCAACCGCAGTGGTGGGCGGCACCACCTTCTATGTGAGCCAGACCCTGGTTTGCGAGAGTCCGCGTGCGGCGATCACAGTCAACGTTGTCGCGTCCACACCCGCACCGGGTGTGAGTTCACCTGTAAATTATTGCCGTAACGCAACCGCTTCGGCACTGACGGCTACCGGCACCAACCTCTTATGGTACACGACGGCTACCGGCGGCACCGGAAGCGCAACGGCTCCGATTCCTTCCACTGCAACACCGGGCAGCATCACCTACTATGTCAGCCAGACCTTGAGTTGCGGTGAAGGTCCGCGCGCCGCCATCACGGTCAATGTATTCGCCATTCCCGATGCGCCGCAGGTTTCCGCAACCCCCGTCACCTACTGCCAGAATGTAGTGGCAACGCCGCTCACGGCATCCGGTACGAACCTGTTATGGTACACGACTTCTGCCGGAGGCACCGGTTCCGCCACGGCACCGATACCGACTACCGCAAGTACAGGAACCACTGATTATTATGTCAGCCAGACGGTCAACGGATGTGAAAGTCCCAGGGCCCAGATCCGGGTCACGGTGAATCCGCTGCCTGCCGCCCCGCTGGTTGTTTCAGCGGTTACCTATTGCCAGAGTGAACCGGCAACCCCCTTAGCCGCTACAGGGTCCAACCTTTTATGGTACACCACGGCAACGGGCGGAACGGGAAGCGCTACCGCACCCACACCGGTTACAACCACAGCAGGCACGGTTGATTTCTATGTGAGCCAGACAATCAGCGAATGCGAAGGACCCCGTGCAAAAATCACGGTTACCGTGAATCCCCTGCCTGCTGCACCGACTGCAACCTCTCCGATAAACCTTTGCCAGCAGATTCCCGCTCAGGCGCTCAGCGCAACGGGTACTAACCTGTTATGGTACACGACCGCAACAGGTGGAACGGGAAGTACATCC
>JBIIDU010000110.1:0-7960 GCA_044238165.1 Ferruginibacter sp.
AACGGGCAACAATCTTCTCCGGCGCAAACAAGCATATAAAGATCAACGACTCCGACGACCAGGTGATTGAAAACATCCGGAACGTGGCGAAAGGAGCCATCAAGGAGACCTACAAGATACTCGTAAAGCGTATCGACAAGTTCGGTGTGGCCCAGCCCAACATCAACCTCGATGAAAACAAGGGCATCATCAATGTAGAGCTCGCTGGTGTGACAGATAAGGAGCGTGTTCGAAAATACCTGCAGGCCAGCGCCAACCTGCAGTTCTGGGAAGTGTACAATATCGGCGACAACGACTTCGCCACCGGTATCACAAACGCCGATAAAGCCCTTACCGATTACCTGAGCGGCAACGATACGGCAAAACAATCTGCGAACAAGAATGCACTGATCAACCTGCTGCGGGTGATTCCCGGCGACAAAGACAAAAACGGACGCCCCGTCTTCTCTCCCTATTTCGGAGCTGTGAGCCTCAAGGATACCGGAAAGTATTACAGCTACATGAACCTTGACCTGGTGAAGAACAATTTTCCTCCCGACGTGAAATTCCTTTTTGGCGTTGAGGAAAAAAATGAGAAAACCGGCGAACGTTATTTCCCCCTCTATGCCATCAAAACCGTAATGGGCAGCGACAAGGCAAAACTGGAAGGTGAAGGCGTGGAAGAGTCCACCCAGGGCTTCGACGAGCGCGGCCGCCCCTCCATCAAAATGCAGATGACCAATATCGGTTCCAAGATCTGGGCCAAAATGACTGCCGACAATGTGAACCGCCCCATCGCCATCACACTCGACGACGTGGTCTATTCCGCACCCAATGTGAACGGCCCCATCGAAGGCGGCAATTCTGAAATCAGCGGGAGTTTCTCTATCGAACAGGCACAGGACCTTGCCAATATCCTGAAATCCGGCAAAACCAACGCTCCTGCAAAAATTGTTGCCGAACAAGTGGTAGGTCCCACACTCGGCAAGGAATCGGTGAACGGTGGTGCGATGGCATTCGGCATCTCCTTCCTGGTCATCTTCGCCCTCATGCTGGTTTACTACAATACCGGTGGCTGGGTAGCAAATATCTCGCTCATTCTTAACCTCCTGTTCACGGTAGGCGTGCTCATTGCCATGGGCTTCACCCTTACTGCAGCAGGTATCGCCGGCCTGGTGCTTACTGTAGGCCTCGCCGTAGATACGAATGTGATCATCTTCGAACGCATCAAGGAAGAGCTCGACCGCGGCAAATCCTACCAGAAAGCCATTGACGACGGTTACCGCCGTTCCATGGCACCTGTCATCGATGCGCATGTGACCACCTTCCTCACGGCAGCCATCCTCTTCTTCTTCGGACTTGGTCCTGTGCTCGGTTTCGCCACCACCCAGATGCTGGGTATCGCCCTCAGTCTGTTCTGCGGCATCCTGGTATCACGGCTCATCACCGACTTTTACACCAACAAGAACCGCCATTTCAATTACTTCACTCCGCTTTCACGCCGCATCTTCAAGCATGCCAACTTCAAATTCATCGAATACCGCAAAGTGGCCTACGGCATTTCCATTGCAGTACTGCTGCTGGGCATCGCAGCCTTCTTCAACGGATTCCACGAAGGCGTTGAATTCAAGGGCGGCCGCAGCTATACCGTTAAACTGCCCCAGGCCGTGAAGACCGACGACGTGCGCGACGATTTGAAGAATGCCTTCGAAGGCGATTTCCCCGTAATCAAAACAGTAGGCGACAGCAGACACCTGAACATCACCACTTCCTACAAGAAAGGTGTGGACAATGCCGATGTGGAAGTTCAGCAAAAGCTCTACCAGGGGCTGAAAAAGGCCTTGCCCGGCATCAGCTACGAGGATTTCGCCAAAAACAACATCGAATTTTCGCAGACCGTTCAGCCCACCATTTCCGATGATTTGAAAAAGGGCGCGGTGAAAGCCACCATCTTCTCGATGGTCATCATCTTCCTTTATATCTTCATCCGTTTCCGCGACTGGCGCTATTCGGTGGGAACCATCGTGGCCCTGCTGCACGACGTGTTTGTGACGCTGGCGGTATTCTCCTTCCTTAAGAACATCGTGCCCTTCCCACTGGAGATCGACCAGCACTTCATAGCGGCGGTGCTTACGGTAATCGGTTTCAGTATGAACGACACGGTGATTGTATTCGACCGTATCCGTGAATACAGCCGGAACAGCAAGATGGGCGACAAGAGCAACATCATCAACCGGGCCATCAACGATACGCTGAGCCGTACCATCATGACATCGCTTACCGTGTTCCTGACCATCCTCATCCTGTTCATCTTCGGCGGTGAAGTGACCCGCGGGTTTGCGTTCGCGATGCTGATCGGTGTCATCACAGGTACCTATTCATCCATCTTTGTGGCAGCCCCCATCCTGGTGGACTTTGCCAAAGACAAACCACTTGGCGAAGCGGACCTCAGCAGCCAGGAGAAAAAAGCCCCAGCCTATGCCGGAGCCGCATCAGCCAGAAAATAATTTTCATACGGATCAAAAAAAAACCGCCGGTATTTCGGCGGTTTTTTTTATTCAGTGAAAACACCTGTTACACAGCGAAGGAAGTGCCGCAGCCACAGGTATTGCTCGCATTGGGGTTGTTGAAAGTGAATCCCCTGGAATTGAGTCCGCCCTGCCAGTCGATCTGCATGCCGGCCAGGTAAAGGCCATGTGCCTTCTCCATGATGCATGGAATACCCTCAATGGAAAAATGCTGGTCCTTTTCACCAGGCGTGTCAAAATCCAGAACATAGGTCAGTCCGCTGCAACCGCCACCCTTTACGCCCACCCGGAGCAAACGGGAAGAGTCGAAACCTTCCTCGGACATAAGCCTTTTGATTTCCGACACAGCACCCGGAGTGAACTCTACGGGCGGAGACACAAGCGTTTCCATAAAATTCTTATTTTTCATTGCAAAGGTAAAAAACAGAACGGCGGCCAGGAACTATCCTTTTCCGAAAACAGGAAAATTTAGCAACGGTTTGGCTTAATTTTGTTGAAATCTTCAATGAATATGTTGCTTGAAATACAACCGCAGGACATGCAATGGGCTGTTTTTTTCGTTTTTTTCATCGCCATTGCCTGGCTGCTGGCCGAGTTCAAGGGCATGAAAGATGAAATCCGGGAGCGGACAGGTATCAACAACGAAGTGATGAAACTGCAAATGCAGGCCTACGAACGACTCACCCTTTTTGCAGAAAGGATTTCCCTGAAAAGCCTGGTAAGCCGTATCCCCTATAGCAACCATAACGTGTTGGGCTATCAACTTGAGTTGCTGGAAACCATCCGTTCCGAATATGAATACAACGTGAGCCAGCAGGTATATGTGAGTGCCGACATGTGGAAAGCCATCTGCAACCTCAAGGACCAGCATGTGTTCATCATCAACCAACTGGCCGCCGCCCTGCCCGGGCAGGCCCAGGCGGTGGAGCTAGCAAAACGCATCCTCGAATACAATGGTGCAGGCACCCCCGATCTGAGCGCCATGGTAAAGGAGGCGCTGCAATATGACGCAAGAAAAATCCTTGACCGGCCAGTCACTTCTGAACGCCAGCGTTCCTGAAAAGGAACAATCACCCGAACAACTTCCTGATTTATGGAAAATAAGAAACAAGTGGCTACCGACTCGGGCATCGCCATCAATACGGTGTACACTCCCGCCGACCTTCCCGAAAACATGCACCCCGGAATGCCGGGCGAATTTCCCTATACCCGGGGTGTGCAGCCCGACATGTATCGGGGAAAACTGTGGACCATGCGTCAGTACGCGGGCTTCAGCACGGCCGAAGAAAGCAACAAGCGGTATCACTACCTGTTGTCGCAGGGAGTAAGCGGTTTGAGCGTGGCTTTCGACCTGCCCACGCAGATCGGCTACGACAGCGACCATTCCCTTGCTGAGGGTGAAGTAGGAAAAGTGGGCGTGGCTATTGACAGCATCCAGGACATGGAAACCTTGTTCAACGGCATCAAACTGGAGCAGGTATCTACCTCAATGACCATCAACGCCACCAGTTTCATTTTGCTTGCCTTCTATGTGGCGCTTGCCAAAAAACAGGGTGCCGACCTTTCCAAAATCAACGGCACCATACAAAATGATATTCTGAAGGAATACGCGGCCAGAGGCACCTATATTTATCCGCCCAAGCCTTCCATGCGCATCATCACCGACATCTTCGGCTGGTGCAGCAAAGAAATGCCGAAGTGGAACACGATATCCATTTCGGGTTATCATATCCGTGAGGCAGGAAGTACCGCCGTACAGGAAATCGCTTTCACGCTCGCCAACGGCAAAGCCTATGTGAAAGCGGCACTGGAGCAGGGTCTCGACATCAATGTGTTCGGCAAACGCCTCTCCTTCTTTTTCAACGCCCACAACAACCTTTTCGAAGAAGTGGCCAAATTCAGGGCGGCACGCACCATGTGGGCCGCCATCATGAAAGATCTGGGTGCCACCGACCCCAAGGCCATGATGCTGCGGTTCCATACACAAACCGGCGGGGCAACACTTACGGCCCAGCAACCGCACAACAACATCAGCCGGGTGACCATCCAGACGCTTGCAGCCGTAATGGGCGGAACGCAAAGCCTGCATACCAACGGATTTGACGAAGCACTCAGCCTTCCTTCAGAGGAAGCAGCCCGCATTGCCCTGCGCACCCAGCAGATAGTGGCATACGAAAGCGGTGTCGCCGATACGGCCGACCCGTTGGCAGGCAGTTATTTTGTGGAGCAACTCACCCGCCAGGTAGAGGATCTTGCCTGGAAAGAAATACAGAAGATTGAAGCGCTCGGAGGCAGCGTGGCAGCCATTGAACAGGGCTATATGCAAAATGAAATAGCCCGCAGCGCCTATGCCTATCAGCGCAAAATCGAAGAAAAGGAGAAAATCATCGTAGGAGTCAACCAGTTCCAGTCAACCGACAAGGAACAGGTGCCCGCATTCCGCATAGATGACAGCATCCGCACCGTACAGACAGAAAAGCTGAAAAAACTGAGGGCCGAAAGAAACGTGGAGAAAGTACAGGCCTGCCTGCAAAAAATCAAAGAATCGGCACAGGGTACAGCCAACCTGATGCCTCCCGTACTGGAAGCCGTAGAAAACCATTGCACCCTCGGGGAAATATCGGACACCCTACGTTCCGTTTTTGGTGAGTTCAGTTAATCATTCCCTGAGCTGCCAATATGCTTCAACATATCGGCCGTCATCCGTTCGATGTCATATTCTTCCTTCCAGCCCCAGTCATTTCGGGCCACCCGATCGTCGATACTGCCCGGCCAGCTGTCGGCAATCTGCTGCCGGTAATCGGGCCGATAATCGATACTGAATCCGGGAATATGCTTCTCAATGGCTGTTGCAATCCCGGCCGGGGAGAAACTCATGGCCGAGATATTATAGCTGGTACGTACCGATATCGACTTAGCAGGGGCTTCCATCAATTCAACCGTAGCCCGGATGGCGTCGGGCATATACATCATCGGCAGAAAGGTATCTTCCTTCAGAAAGCAGGTATATTTCTTTTGTTCCAGCGCCTCATGAAAAATTTCGATGGCGTAATCGGTCGTACCGCCCCCCGGTGCACTTTTGTAACTGATCAGACCCGGATAGCGCAAACTCCGCACATCCACGCCCCAGCGCTGGAAATAATAGTTGCACCAGAACTCGCCGGCAAACTTGCTGATGCCGTAAACAGTGGATGGCTCAATCACTGTTTGCTGGGGGCACTCCTTTTTGGGTGAAGTTGGCCCGAATACCGCGATGCTGCTGGGCCAATACACTTTGTGCAGTTTTTCCTCCCGCGCAATGTCCAGCACGTTGAGCAGACTCTGCATGTTGAGGTTCCAGGCCAGGTTGGGATTCTTTTCGCCCGTTGCCGACAGGATGGCCGCAAGCAGATAAACCTGTGTGATATTCTGTCGGATCACCTGCACATGCAGCATCTCCTTGTTCATTACATCCAGGCTCACGTAAGGCCCCGTGCCTTCCAGCAGGGGATGTTGCTCGCGCAGGTCGCTGGCAACCACCTGTGCATTACCATATATCTTTCTTAGGGCCAGCGTGAGTTCAACCCCAATTTGTCCGCTGGCGCCTATGACCAGAATTTTTTCCTTCATCATGGCTCGCAATCATTTTTATTACAAAGCAATAGTTCAAATAGTGTCTGTACCCAGCAGTCGCATCACCCGCTCCAGGTCTTCGGGTGTGTCGACACAATGGCTTTCATAAGCAGTAATGATACACCGGATGCGGAATCCGTTTTCAAGCCAGCGGAGTTGTTCGAGCGACTCGGCTTTTTCAAGCGGAGATTCGGGCAAGGCGGTGATCTGGCGCAGGATATCCGACCGGTAGGCATATAGGCCCACATGACGGTAATAAGGATGGTGCCTGTGCCACTCTTCCTTCGGAATACCTTTGAGAAAAGGAATGGGTGATCGGCTGAAGCAGAGTGCTTCGCTCCTGTTGTTGAGTACGATTTTCACTTCGCCCGGGTCAAACAACTCGATTTCATTTTTTACGGCAATCATTTGTGTGGCGAGTTCCGTAGCCGGATTTTCCTGTACTGAACGGGCAAGCTCGTCAATCTGTTCTGTCGCCAGAAAAGGCTCGTCGCCCTGGATGTTGATGACAAATTCCGCGCTGCAACCCGAATTGTTCAAAGCTTCATAACAACGGTCGGTGCCGCTGATATGGTCCGGTGCGGTCATTACTGCAGTTCCGCCAAACGCCTCCACATGGCTGAAGATGCGCTCGTCATCGGTAGCTACAACCACCCTGTCCAGCAGTCTGCTGTTCGCAGCGCGTTCATATACCCGCTGCACCATCGATTTTCCGGCAATAGCGATCAGGGGCTTACCGGGAAACCGGGTACTCGCATAACGGGCGGGAATGACACCAAGAATCATGGAAAACTTTTGTAACTATGAAAGCATCCGGGCTGTCGTACTACTGGGCATATACCGAAACAATTTCCTCATCACGCAGCAGATACTGTGAGGGACTGACTCCGGCCCTGGCCGCGATATAATCACGATATTCCGGAGCATAGCGTGTGCGCAACTCAACCACTTTCTGGAAGTTGTTGCTCAGCAGCAGGCAAAGCTCACAAATCTCCCGTACGGCATTGCTGCCGCCTTCGGCTTCGGTCAGGTAGTCAACCAGCCGGTTTTGTGTGGCGTACTGGACGGTCATCGGATTCACCCGACGCGAAACCATCATTCGAAGGCCGGCCAGTTTGGCAATCGGAAGATCGAGTATATCGTCAAAAACAAACAGTACTTCACTGGGCGAACACTCATGCAGTTTGCAGAAATGAAGAAACGCCTGCTCCTTATTTTTGATTTTCCTGTAACTGGCGCTAAAATTCTCTCTTGCGGCAAAGAAGGATGCGATTCCGTTCTCCTCACCGGAAATGATGGCTGCCGGTGCGATTTTGCGCTGAAAAAGCCAGACATTGAAGCGAAGCATGTTGATTCCCATCGAATCCACTTCGCTGAAACCGCTGTGTCCTTCTATATTCTTTTGCCCGTTGTTGAAAACGCCGTCCCAGTCAAAAACAAAAGCCTTGATATTGCGCAACTTGTTCTTGATCACGGAGAAGTCGGTGATGAAATTGCCTCCGAACAAGCCAACAGTTTCGGGATGGGTAATCATGTATTGAGGTTTTTAAGTGCCCCGTAAAAAGAAGGTGATGCTGCAATCAGCGGGCCTCCAGATCCTGTATATCAAGCATACCGACGGGCTTGCCGGATTCGGTGACCATGATCGTATCCACATTCGTCTTTTTGAAGAGGGCTGCAGCATCGTTCATGAGCTGGCTGCCTTCAATGCTGATAGGTGTTTTGAACGCAAGGGATCCGAGTTGCTTCTCGAGAATCGCCGGCCCGTCGGATTGCAGGTGACGACGCAGGTCGCCGTCGGTGAATATGCCTTTCACCTGCAGGTAGGCAGCGGCCACAAT
>JBIIDU010000112.1:0-7883 GCA_044238165.1 Ferruginibacter sp.
TTCACGTCCTCCCCTTCTGCGATATACTTGATGAAGAGCTCAGCTTCCTTGCGCAAATAATCACTTTTGATCAGCACCTTCTTGTCGATCGGCCGCATGTAAAAACCTTGCTTCCAGACATCGACATATTCGGGATCGAACAGGTCCACCTGCAGGCTGGCATTGAAAACATGCTCCGGAGCACGCGCGGTGCCTGCGTTGTAACTGACCGTAACCTCCCAGGGAATGGGCAGGATGACAAGACGGGCATCGGCCTCTTCGAAGGGTAAACCGAAAATGTTGTTGTTGGGATTGCCCACCGAATTAGGGTCGAATTGGGACAAGTCAGTCATGAGGCAGGTTGGTTTGTATGGAACGGTCTATTTTTCGCCAGGGCAAAAACGGCGCAAAGATAAGCGATTGCTCTACAAATGAGATGTGCAGCAGAAAATAATTGGCACAATGGAACAGCACCAGTGCCCAAAGCAGCAGGCGGTCGTAACGGGTTGTAAAAAAGCCAACCAGCAGCAGCAAGTCGCAGCAGGTAGCCAGCATAAAAAGTACCTGCGCTGTCTGAGGATGATCCAGTAGATAACGGATACAGCTGTACTGTAACCCCTCCCGGTTGAAGAGCAGCCATTCCGCATTCATCTGTTCGAGGATATGCTGCATATTTGCGGGCGTGGTAAATCCGCCATAATAAATCTTATAAAAACCGGCGCTTACATAGAGAAAACAAATCCAGTAACGCACCGCCTTCCAGAGCAGGGTGAATCGTTCGGGCGAATAAGCAAGAAAAGCAACGGGAGGAATGAGGTAACCGATTTGCGCATAGTGCTTGCCGGCGGCACTGCTGTAGATGACGTAGAGCAGCCAGATAAGACACACCACAATCCGGGTGAAGAAACGTTGCCCGGGAACGATAAAACAAATGATGCAACCGCAGGTAAGTACGATATCGAAGAGCAGGGCCGGAACCGTGTGGCTCATGACATACTGCGGAACGTTCAGGAGGTGTAAGAGCCAGAAACTGTTGTCGCTACCGGGATAGATGGTTGCGGGGCGTTCCAGCTGGCTCGCCAGCGTATGGGTGAGGAAGAAATACACCAGGATCAGAAAAAGCCAGGCAAATACGATACGGGCCCGCAATTCGCGTTGTTCGTATGTGAGCACATCCTTCACCGGCCTCCGGGTTTAAAAGTGAAAATCAGGGAGTCATCCGGCGATTTCTCAAAGTTGGAAGGCGGAAAGCGAACCGAAGACTCCACCAGACTTACCTGGCCTATCCCTTTCGGAGCGATGCTGCCGAAATAACGCCCCCACCATCCTGGGAAGGCCTGTACCCTGGTGCTGTCGTTCGAAAGGCGGGTATAAAGCGCTTGCAGCGTTTCAGGAGAAACACGGGCAGCGAAGCGCTTTTCGATAGTGACATTGATATCGTCGGTATATCCGTTCTGCCTCATGCGGGTATAGAAAGGAACATTATTGAGCAGCAGTTCGGCCTGGCGGTTGCTGAACTGAAACGGATTGATATAGCCTTTTTCGGAACGCAACAATACTACCGGATAAGCGGCTCTTTCCGGATGCGGGGTGGAAAACATCGAGTAGATGAAAAATGGGGCGTTCTCGATACCCTTGAACATGAAGAAAAACTGTGCTCCGACCCATACAACAACAATCCAGAAAAACGGCCGCCAGTTGCGATAAAGCTGATTGAAAAACATCCGGGCTGATTGGATTGCAAGTTAGCGCTAGTTTCCATTAAACAATTCGTGCGGCAAAGTCCTTTTGCAGTAAATTTGCGGCGGCTGAAAGAGTCACGGCCAGACAACTGTAAAATGAAACGAACGCATATTATCATACTGGTTCTGATTGCCGCCTGTATCGGCGTGTTGCTATCACTCTCAACCGATTTTTCCACCTACGACACCATTGACTCGGCACGGAAAAAACAAGGGAAGTATGTGCACATGATCGCAAGGCTCGATAAGTCGGTGCCCATCACCTACGATCCGGCCAAAAACCCCAACTACCTTTCCTTCACCGCCACCGACAGCCTGGGCGGATCTGCACGTGTGGTTTACCTGAATACCAAACCCACGGAACTGGAACAAAGCGAACGAGTGGTACTGAAGGGAAAGATGCAGGGCGACACGTTCGCATGCAGTGAAATCCTGCTGAAATGCCCGAGCAAATACAAAGACGATAAGAAACAACTCGAAAAAACCACGGGAACAGTAAACTGACATCCGGAATCCGGCTTGGAAGTTCAGAAGAACGGCACCGTTTCCCCAAATAAGCAAACATGGAATTTGAAGGAGAACATCTCCGGGCCGGACAGATCGGCCACTTTCTGGTCCTGCTCTCCTTTACCTTTTCCCTGCTGTCGGCCATCGCCTATTTCACTTCCGGCCGACAGGCTGAACCGGCTGAACGCAAGTCCTGGATCCGTTTCTCGCGGATACTGTTCCTGCTGCAAACCCTCAGCGTACTGGGTATTTTCGCGGTCATCTTCCACATCTGCAAGAACCACTACATTGAGTACCTCTTCGCGTATAAGCATACCTCCCGCGAACTCGAATTCAAATTCCTGCTGGCCTGTATCTGGGAAGACCAGAGCGGCAGTTTCCTCTTGTGGAGCGTCTGGCATTGCCTGATTGGCCTGTTCCTCATCAACCGGTATCGCCAATCGGGAGATACACAATGGGAAGGCCCGGTGATGGGCATCATCAGCACCGTACAGGTATTTCTGGCCATGATGCTGATGGGCGTCTGGCTGGGCGAGGTAAAAATTGGCAACAGCCCTTTCGTGCTGACCCGCAACGAAATCAACGGGCCTATTTTCCAGCGGCCCGAATACCTTTCACTCATCAAGGACGGTTTGGGACTGAATGTGCTCCTGCGCAACTACTGGATGGTGATTCATCCGCCGGTACTCTTTCTGGGATTCGCCTCTACTCTTGTTCCCTTCGCCTATGCCGCTGCCGCATTGTTGAACCGGAAATACGAGACATGGATAAAGCCTGCCCTCCCCTACACCCTATTCAGCGCGGCTGTGCTGGGAGTCGGTATCATGATGGGTGGCAAATGGGCGTACGAATCGCTTTCCTTCGGCGGTTACTGGGCCTGGGATCCGGTGGAAAACGCCTCGCTGGTACCCTGGTTGGTTCTGGTAGCGGGCTTGCACTGCATGTTGATCTATAACGCGACCGGCTATTCGCTGCGGGCCGCATTCAGTTTTGTGCTGCTCACCTTCCTATTCATCCTTTATTCCACCTTCCTTACCCGCACCGGTATTCTGGGCGACACCTCGGTACATGCATTCACCGAGGCCGGCAAGGCCATGAACTATCTGATCCTCGCCTTCCTATTGTTTTTTGTGCTGGGTGGCCTTGGGCTTCTTCTGGCACGCGTCCGTCAGGTGCCCTCCAAAAAGAAAGAGGAAGAAATCAACACACGCGAGTTCTGGATGCTGATCGGAGCGCTGGTACTTTTCCTCTCCTCGCTGTTCATTTCCGCCAAAACCTCGCTGCCGGTCATCAACAGTTTGTTCGGCACCAAGCTTGCCCCACCCGAAAATGTGGAGTTTTCCTACAACAAAGTGATGGTGATGGTGGCCATTGTCACAGGATTGCTTACTGCTGCCACGCAATACCTCAAATACCGGCAAACACCGGCCGGGCATTGGATACGCAAGATCGCCGTTCCCACCATCATCAGTATTGCGCTTACAGTGCTGATCGCTTTTGTTTATCCGGTCACCTACATGAAAGAGGGACCCGGATTCCTCGGTGCCATTTACGGAGCGCTGTTCGCCAGTATCTATACGCTGGTTGCCAATGCCGCCTATATCTGGGTGGGGCTCAAAGGCAAGTGGCGTTTTTCGGGCGGCTCGCTGGCCCATGCGGGTTTCGGGCTGATGATCGCCGGCATGCTGATTTCTTCGGGCAACAAGAAAATCATCAGTGAGGAACGCTTCAAGAATTTTGAAATTCCGATGGGCATCGATCCGCTCACCAAATCTGCCGACAATCCGGCAGAGAACATGAACCTGGTGCGCGATGTGCCCAACCGTATGGACCGGTACACCGTCACCTATCTGAACGACAGCGCCGGTCATGAGAAGGGACGTCGCTATTTCAACATCCTGTTTGAAGAAAAGAACACCGCCGAACGGTTCATGCTGCGCCCCGATGTGTACCTGATGAAGGACAACAACATGAGCAGCAACCCCGACATCAGAAACTATCTCACATACGATATCTTCACCTACATCTCCTATGCGCTGAATCCTGAAAAAAACAGCGACACGTCCACCTTCCGGTTGCATGAACTGGCCGAAGGGGATACTTTTTTTTACCGGAAGGGATTCGTACGACTCGACAAAGTGGTGAAGAATCCGCAGCAGAACAAGTTCCGAATTTCAATGAAAGGACCCTCCGTCATGGCGGTGCTTTCAGTGAACGGCAGCGACAGTATCCGCAGGGAAGCCACGCCGATGGTGATGATTGACAGTTTTCAACTGCAAAACGTCGACGATACGGTTTATGCCCAGAATCTATTCCTGCGTTTCGCCGGCATCACCGACGACGGGAAGAAGATCAAGATCGGCATCCGCGAGCCGGATACGATGATCGATTTCGTCACCATCAAGGCCTACCGTTTTCCCTATATCATTCTGGTATGGCTCGGGCTGATTGTCATGGCCATCGGTTTCACCGTAAGCACGATACAGCGGGCCGGTATCACAGGCATTGCCCGCATGTTGTTGCTCGCCGGGGTGAGTGTGGCGCTTTTCTACCTATTCATGATTGCCGGTTGAATCCAGGACTAATGGCTATTTAATACCAGGCCTCCCTGTGCTCAAGTGTTTTAAGAAAAATTTGGCGTTGCCGGAGACGGACAGAAATGGAACATTTGGTTTATTTTACACTGGAATGAGGAACCCATTTCACATAGCATTGATTGCGGCCGTAATGACGATGGTGCTCTCATTTGTGCCAGACAACGCCGATGCGCAGTATGGGAAAAATGATACCATCAAAACGGCTGCCGTCATCTATATGGGCGATACGCTTTCCGCTTCCGACCTGACTCTGGTAACGGTTTATTACCACCTGAATGCGGCACAGAAAAGGGAGAGAGCAGAGTGGACAAGATTGCGCAATGCGATTTATGTGACTTTCCCCTATGCCAAAAGGGCCGGACTTGTACTGAACGATGTGAATGCGCATCTGAACGGAATCAGCAGTTCTCCGGCACGCAAAGCCTATATCAAATCGAGGGAGAAAGAGCTCAGGAAGGAATTCGCCGATCCGCTCACAAACCTTTCGGTTTACCAGGGGAGGGTACTGATGAAGCTGATCAACCGCGAAACCGGCAACAACTGCTATGAGATCATCAAGGAATTCAAGGGCGGGCTGATGGCGCGCTTCTATCAGACAGTCGCTTTTTTCTTCAGCACAAGCCTCAAACAACCTTACGACGCGCAGGGCGAGGACGCGCTGATGGAAAGCATTGTACGTGAAGTGGAACGGATGTATGGGTACAGGAGTTGAGGTGATGGAATTTTGTCTGAACTGTGAAAGGTATGATTCAATGAATACTATGATTTTTAGAGCCGGAGAAACTAGAGAAGCATTGAAGAAAAAAAATCCAATCATAGCCAATCATCCAAACACATAAATCATAGTTCAGACAAGATAAACGCCCTGATTTTGAATAAGAAGCAGAATAACAATGAACCAGGAAAGCCATTATGTAAACGAGAAATATCCGGAAAGTGAGTTAACGGGTAGGATTATCGGTCTTGCCATGGAAGTACATCGGACGCTTGGGAATGGATTTCAGGAAGTGATTTACCAGAGGGCAATGGCAATTGAGTTTAAAAAAAATCTGATTTCATTCGACAGAGAGCAGGAAATCACCATCTCCTATAAAGGAGAACCGATTGGCTCAAGGAGAGCGGACTTTCTTATCGAAGGAAAAATCCTGGTAGAGTTGAAAGCGATTTCCGAATTAGAAGATGTACATCTTGCCCAGACCATAAATTAACTGGAGGCTTATGGGCTGGAAATCGGACTTTTGTTAAATTTTGGCAACAAAACATTGCAATTCAAACGTGTAATGAAACCAAAATCATAGCCCATCATTCAATCAATCAAATCACAGTTCAGACAAAAATCACCATGAAACTCGACGTACTTGCTTTTGCCGCCCACCCCGACGATGTGGAACTCGGATGTTCCGGAACACTGCTGGTTGAGAAATTGGCCGGAAGAAAAACGGGCATTATCGACCTCACCCGTGGCGAACTGAGTACCCGGGGTACTACCGGCGAACGGGAAGCCGAGGCCGCAGCAGCTTCAGCTGTCCTACAACTTGATATCCGGGAGAATCTGGGCATGAAGGACGGATTTTTCCGTAATGACGAAGAACATCAAATGCAGGTGATTACAATTATTCGGAAATACCGGCCCGAAATCATCATCTGCAACGCGCCGGAAGACCGGCATCCCGATCACGGAAGGGCTTCCTCCCTGGTTTCGGACGCGGCTTTCCTGGCAGGGCTTCGGAAGATCAATACGGTTTGTGAGGGACGTGACCAGGAGCACTGGCGCCCCAAATATGTTTTCCATTACATACAGGACCGTTATCTACAACCCAACTTCGTTATTGACATCAGCAAGGTTGTTGAAGCCAAGAAAAAGGCCATCCAGTGTTTCGTATCGCAGTTTCACAACCCGGGCAGTTCCGAACCGGAAACCTATATCTCGCGGCCCAATTTTCTGGACACCATCATCGACCGCGACAAGATGTTCGGGAAAATCATCGGGGTGGCCTACGGCGAAGGATTCATCAGTAAAAAAATGATCGGCTTTCCGGATTTGAATTCGCTGATCAAATTCACCACCTGATTACCGGTCTCCCTATCCGACTTCTTTTTTGTAAAAGTTTCCCCAATAAGAAGGGAACAGACTTCCACAGAAGGAGTCATCCCGCAATATTGTTGTACATTGCGTAGATAAGACCCAATTTCAATGAACACACCAAAATTCCTGCACAAAACCAGCAATTTCCATCAGGAGCTGAAAGACCGCGTAAATAGTTATTTCACCGACAATAACCTCTCCCCCAACGGCAATTTCGGCCTCTACTTCAAAGCTGTTTTCTTCTTCCTGTCCTATACCGGCCTCTACATCCACCTCGTTTATTTCACACCGGCTACCTGGCTGGCCATCGTGGAATGCGTGCTGCTGGGCTGCTTTACCGCGGCCATCGGTTTCAATGTGATGCACGACGGCGGCCATGGCAGTTTCAGCCGGCACAGTTTCGTGAATTATGTGGCGGCAACTTCCGTAAACTTTCTCGGCGCCAGCCACATCATGTGGAAGATCAAGCACAACATCATCCACCACACCTACACCAATATCGACGGGGTTGACGATGATATCGAAATCAAACCCTACCTGCGCATGTGCAGCACCCAGGAACGCCACAAACTTCACCGGTTCCAGCATTATTATGTATGGTTCCTTTATACCATGCTGCACCTGATCTGGGTGTTTCTGACCGACTTCCAAAAGTATTTCCGAAAGCGCATCGGTTCGGTTCCCATCCGCAAAATGAGTGTAAGGGAGCACATCGCTTTCTGGGCCGCCAAACTCATGTACTTCACCCTCTTTATGGTCATACCCATCATCAAAGTGGGCTTTCTTCCCTGGCTGGTCGGATTCCTGATTGCCAGCATGGTCACCGGATTCGTCATCAGCATCGTGTTCCAGCTGGCGCATACCGTGGAGCACCTTGAATTTCCCCAGCCGAACGCCGATACCAACAAGATGGAGAATGAGTGGGCCATCCACCAGCTGGAGACCACCGCCAATTTCGCTACCCGGAACAAA
>JBIIDU010000007.1:0-25365 GCA_044238165.1 Ferruginibacter sp.
TCTTGCCTCCTGTCGAGTTTGTTTAATCCGTTTCCCTTGATTACTAAAAACCCAAAAACTCTAAATCCAGTTGGTCCGAAAATGAGGGGAGCTTACATTACCGCTAACGGTTCGCGCCTTTACGCCGGGCGGACTTTATGTAAACTTAAATTATTTTTTTGGCAGCGCAAGGGCGTATCATTGCGAAGCTCAGCCCGGCGCTGCCAACCGATAAGACCGTCTGGCGTAAAGGCGTTGTTAGTGGCTGGCATTTATAATTGATGTCATTTAATATATTCTACTCTCGTTCGAGAAAGGAAGCGTGAAAATGAATGATTTTCCATTGGTCGCTATTCTTTTGAAGCACCATAGTTCTCCTGTGAAACTCTTTTCCCATTTCAAAATGTAAAGACACTACAGCAAGTTTTCCATACAATTCTATTTCTCTGTCTTTAGGAACTATGTTAAAATATGGAGGTCCTTCACGGTTTTGCCGAATGTTATTAAAGAAAACTTCAAATTCTTTTTTTATTGAGTCTTTACCTTTAACTCGTTCGATTGAAAATGTATTCCTTGGAAAAAAGACTGTCGCATTGTCACTGAAATGTTCAATAAATTGTGTCAACTCAAGGTTATTCAAATTGCTAACAAATAGCGTTAACATTTGACTAATCTGATTTTCTTGTTTTTGAGCTTTTAAATTTCCGCTCATTAAAGCCAGTAATATTAGGGTAAGTCTTAGTTTCATATGTATCAATTTATACTTCTTTACTCATGTCCAAATTTGCTTGCCACTAACTTACTTATACCCGCCACAAAAACTCCCTCCAACAACAACATCTGTCGTATAGGCGAACTTCTATAGCGCCTTACCGAAGTTAGGGTATTTCATAATGTGTCGAAAAGCGATTCGCTATTTTTTATGCCGGCAATGCGCACTTGGGTTTACATCTCCCTGGTCAGGCTGCTGTTGTACCCTTGTAGCTGCCGGATACACCACAAACCGGTACCTGAAGCCGTCACAGGCATGGACTGCCTGGTCTTCCGGTTGAGCAAATGAGCAGGATTGCCGATGCCGGTCCCGCCCAATCGATTAATAGGCAAACAGCAGGAAAAAAAATTGGGATAATGGGGCGGCAAACCCCCATCTAAAAATCAGACTAGAACCAATAACCTGAATATCAGCGCAGATTGTGATAAACCTTTTGCACGTCATCGTCCTGCTCCAGCGTATCCACCAGCTTGAGCAGTTCATTTGAAGCATCCTCGCCCAGTTCGACCGTATTGACGGGAATGCGGGTGAGTTCGGCACTGATCACCTCGATTTTTTTCTCTTCAAGCGCCTTGCTCATATTGCCGAATTCATTGTAAGCGGTACGGATGATGATGTTGCCCTCGGCATCCTCCCCTATCTCCTCAAGTCCGAAGTCAATCAGGTCGAGCTCGAGCTCATCGGTGCTGATACCATTGCTCTTGACTTTGAATTCGCCCATACGGTTGAAGGTGAATGCGACACTTCCGCTGGTGCCCAGGGAACCATGTCCCTTGGTGAAATGCATCCGCACATTGGCCACGGTACGGGTGGGATTGTCGGTAGCCGTTTCCACCATGATGGCCACACCATGGGGACCGTAGCCCTCATAAACCAGCTCTTCATAATCGGTCTTGTCCTTTCCCATGGCACGCTTGATGGCCGCTTCAACACGGTCCTTGGGCATATTGCAGGCCTTTGCGTTCAAGTAGCAGCGACGGAGGGCGGGATTGTTTTCCGGATCGGGGCCTCCGGTTTTTACGGCAATGGCGATTTCCTTGCCGATGCGGGTGAAATTCTTGGCCATCTTGTCCCAGCGGGCGAACATGGCGCTTTTCCGTACTTCAAATATTCTTCCCATATTGACGTATTTTTAGCCCGAACGGGCTGCTGCAAATGTACTGAAAATGGCCTTGCGCAAGAAGGCGATTCTCGGCTTAAAAATCTGAAAAACTGCATCTCGGCAAAGGAAAAATCCGAAGCGGAATCAAAAACATCCTGATGAAGGCAAAAAAAAGATGCGCGATTTATTTCCTGCTGCTCCCCTTCATTTTTCCTGCACAAAGCCAACAGACCCCTTTCGAAATATCCGGCGGAAAGGAATCCGCAACTTATGACCAAGTGATCCGATGGTACAAGGACCTTGGCCGGAAGAGCAAACGAATCAAACTCATTGAAAAGGGACCCACCGATGCCGGTGAGCCCCTTCACCTCGCAATGATTTCAGCCGATGGGCAATTCAACCCGAAAGAATGGCACAGGCAGAAAAAAGTGGTGCTTCTCGTGATCAACGGAATTCATGCCGGCGAGCCCGACGGAATTGACGCCAGTATGATGCTCGCCAGAGACTGGGCCTTGCAGAAGGGTCTGCTCCCGCAGAATGTGGCAGTGGCCCTGTTGCCCGTGTACAATATCGGCGGCTGCCTGAACCGGGGTGTGAATTCCCGGGTCAATCAGAACGGGCCCGCTGAATATGGATTCAGAGCCAACGCACAGTACCTCGACCTCAACCGCGATTTCACCAAATGCGACAGCAGGGAGGCCGCCTCCTTCAGCCAGATCTTCCAGTGGGTAGACCCCGATATTCTTATAGACAATCATGTGAGCGACGGCGCCGATTATCCCTATACGATGACCCTGCTCACCACCCAGTACGAAAAACTGGGGCCGGTATTGGGCGACTGGCTCAAGAAGGTTTTCGAACCACGCCTTTATGCGTTGATGAAAAAGCAGGGAGAGGAAATCTTTCCCTACGTCAATTTCAATGCCCCCGGCCCGGGAAAAGAGATGCAGATGTTCTATGATCCACCCCGGTTCTCTTCGGGCTATGCCGCTCTTTTTCAAACAATGGCCTTTGTTCCGGAAACGCATATGCTCAAACCCTTTGCCGACCGGGTGCTTGCGACAAAGAAACTCATAAGCACACTTACAAATCTTGCATCGAATAGCGCCGAAACCCTGATCCGAAAAAGGAATGAAGCAAAAGATTTTGTTCAGCGGCAAACCCGATTTCCGCTGGCCTGGAAGCCCGACAGCAGCCTGCAAACCTCATTACTGTTCCGCGGATATGCACAAGTCACGCGCACCAGCAAAGCCACAGGCCTTCCGCAAACCGGTTTCGACAGGTTACACCCCTACGAACAGACCATTTCCTACTACAATGCATTCAAACCGGCTTCGGTAGTGGACGCTCCGCTTTTTTATGTTGTTTCCGGGGGATGGCAAAAAGTGATTGAGCGCCTGCGTTGGAACGGAGTAAAGATGCGATGTCTGAAAAAAGACTCTTCCGTTCGGGCGGAAGTATACCGGATAGAAACCTGTAAAAGCTATGCAGAACCCTATGAAGGCCATCATAAGAACTACGGAACAGCCGTAGCATCAGACACCCTGATGATCCTGCTGCGAAAGGGCGACTACATCATCGATACCCGACAGCCCGCCCGACGCTACCTGCTGGAAATGCTGGAGCCTTCGGGCGACGACAGTTTCTTCGCCTGGAACTTCTTCGATGCCGTTCTGCAGCAAAAAGAGGGCTATAGCGATTACAGGTGGGATGAACTGGCGGGAGGGCTTCTGGAAAAGGATTCCGCCCTTCAACGCAAACTCATCGAACAAAGAAGGAAAGATCCGGCGTTTGCGGAAAACGCACCGGCACAGCTGGAGTTCCTGTACCGCAACTCGCCCTATTTCGAAGCAGGATACCGCCGTTATCCGGTGTACCGGCTGCTTCGGTGAATCCCGTTGAAAAAAATGGAAAAAGCGATACATTTGAACTGTCGGCAGACGAATGATTCCAAAAAAATGAGCAAAGAAATTTATTCCATACCGCTGCGCTACCGCAGGATGGAAAACCTACATATTGTATTCTGGCTCTTCAAGGACCTGGCCTGGTGCCTCCATTGGAAAATACTGGCCATCGTGATGATCGCCCCTACGCTGATCATCTCCCTCGTAATCGCCTACCGCAACCGGAAAATCGTTAGTGAAACCTGTCATAATGTGGCCATCAGTTTCTGGATTTCGGCCAACTCGTACTGGATGATCAGTGAATTCCTGGGAATTGACGATCGTTCGTTTTATGGTGATTTCACTTATAAACATATTGCCATCATCCCGTTCATCATCGGTTTGCTGATTCTCGGTTTCTATTACCTTATCTGGAAACCGCGGAACACCGAGGCCGAACTCACCATGTAAACAAACACAGAGGAGATTCCACCGTAAATGCCCCTAAGAAGAACAATATGCGAACCGTGAACCGGTATCCGGGTATTCCTATTGACCATCAAAACGACAATTCACCCATGAGAAAAAGGAGATGCCTGCTGATAACGGTGCTGTTCGTGAGCGGCTGTTTCACGCTTCTCGCCCAACCCACTGAAAACCCTTACAAGGCGGTAGACGAATTCGTAAAAAGCGTGGGCAAGCTGGATTCGCTCAATATGGGCGCCATCAGCAATATTCTGACCCGGAACTTCAGTGATAACAAAGACAAAGCAAGGGCCATCTTCACCTGGATTGCCCTCAACATTGCATTAGACTGCAAAGCCACGCGCAACGGCGATCAGGAAAGAATTCCCGTAGACCTGGTATTGAAACGCAGAACAGCCACGGCTTTTGGTTATGCGTCGCTGTACCAGGACATGTGCAGCGTCGCAAAAATCCGCTGCCTTACGGTGGACGGATATGGAAAAACAAGCACCGAACAGGTCGGAGAAAAGCCCGATGCCTTCAACCATTCCTGGGTTGTGGTACAACTGGGGCAAAGCCCCGACACCTGGCAATACGCAGATCCGGCCTGGGGCAGCGGTTATACCGACGAGAAAAAAACACGCTTCACACCCAGCTTCCAGGATGCGTATTTTTTTCCGGACAAAACCCTCTTCAATCTCCAGCATTTCCCCGATAATAAAGCATGGCAGCTGGGCAGTGGTCCCCGTTCGCTGAAAGAATTCATGGACCTGCCTGTGGTTTATTCAGCCGCCTATCGCTTCAAGGCAGGAGGATTCAATCCCGCTTCAGGACTCATCAAAAGTAAGGTGAACAGAAAAGAGATTTTCAGCATGAAGTTGTCAACCGCGGTGCATGCCAACAACGTGGCCATTGAAACCGGAACCGATAAAAAGAAGAAAAGAAAGGAAGTGCCTTTCAGGCAGGAGGGAAACGTGCTCTCGTTCACCTGTTCCTTCGAAGAGGCCGACAGTTTTCCGCTTTGCTTGCTTATCAACAACGAACCCGTTGCAGGCTACCGGATGGAACTGGAAGAATAACGCCGGAAAACTTACCAGGAACCTTTGAACGTTTTCATGAAACCCGGGTAGTTCTGGGTTTTATAAACACCATCGCCAAAAAATTTGAGCGGAGGCTCGATTTCGGCAGGCTTGAGGTATCCGGCGAGCGGGGCCGGCTGGGCATCGGGTGCGGCGAGGAATACGGTGGTGGGATAACTCAGTTGACCTCCTGTAAGGTATATCGCAAAGGTGTTGGTCTTGGAGGCAGGGTCGTATGGATACTTCTTACCGTTCCAGGTTACCTCCTCCTTCATTTCGGCATCGAATTTCAGGGGATAGTAATGGCTGTTGATATATTCTGCCACTTTCCCGTTGGCATAGGTTTCACGGTCCATGACCTTGCACCAGCCACACCAGTCGGTGTAGAGGTCTACCAGAACAGGACGGGGAGACTGAGCGAGCGCCGCCCGGACTTCGTCGACAGTCATCCAACTCACTTTACCCCCTGCATTCGGAGAAAATGAGGTGTGAAGGAACAGAACGGCCGCAAGTGTCAAAAAAAAAGGAACCTTTTGCATGGCTGGGTTGTTGTGTAGTAGGTTTGCGGAACAAATACAAGTTAATGCATAAAATCGTAGTAGCCATCACAGGCGCCAGCGGTTCGGTATATCCGAAGGTATTGCTCGACAAACTCAGCCAATTGGGCAACCAAGTCACCGAACTGGCGGTAATCATGACCAACAACGCCCGTGAAGTATGGCAAACAGAGCTTGAGGCGGATTCCGGGGAATTTTTCCGGCAGCATCCGCATATCCGGATGTTCGGACAGCAGGACTTCTCCGCCCCCTTCGCATCCGGATCCGGTCAATACCGCACGGTAATTATCGCACCCTGCAGTATGGGCACCCTCGGACGTATTGCCTCCGGAATCAGCAACGACCTTATTACCCGCGCTGCCGACGTGGCGCTTAAAGAAAGACGGCAGCTTATCTGTTTGGTGAGAGATACCCCCTATAATCTGATTCATATACGGAGCATGGAAACGGTGACGCTGGCCGGAGGCATCATCTGCCCGGCATCGCCTTCCTTTTACAGCAAGCCCCGAAGCATAGAAGATGTGGCGGCTACCGTGGTGGACCGGGTGATTGATCTCGCCGGTCTAAAACAGGATACTTATCGCTGGGGAACCTGAGGTCAAAAAATTGTTTTTTTCGAAATTGAAGTATCCTTCACAAAAAATGGTTTATGTATAATGCCGATGCGATAGCTGTTTGGCACCCTTGAAACTGCTCCATTACAGATACCCAATCGATATTACAACTACCTGCATGATCAATCATTTACAGTAGACATCTCACTGGACATCTATGCTCATTGTTTTCTCTGAAAAACGCTTTTACGAAATCCAAAAAAACCGGCCTCTCGGCCGGTTTTGAACCATCAGTAAGATTTCAACGGATAAAAATCAAGGTTCAACGAACACATGCAGCGTTCAACCCTTTAAAACCTGTTCGCCCTTATTTCACCACCACTACATTTAAAGTACGTGTATCTCCATCGGAAATATAACGCAGATGATATACTCCTGCAGGACAATTTCCCAAATCTATTTTCATCTGAATAGTATGTGCTGGGATGATTACTGATTTAATCAATTTGCCGTTTGCCGAAAATAGCTGTGCTTGTGCTTCTTTTTCCTGTTCAGGTGTCAGCAGGGTAAATGTACCCGGGTTGGGATTAGGAATAGCCTGCAGCTTGCCGGTTTTGTTAACAACGGGTAAGGCCCCCACCGAACCTTCTCCGGCGCAGTTGGATGCCCGAACCGACAGAATAAGCACACCGGTATAGTCGGGCCGCACAAACAGTTCAATGTATCGTGAACCCTGTCCGCTCACAATGGTGGCCGCAGGATGGGAAACCGACCAGGTGTAGGTATCAGCTCCATCGATTTCGGCCACCGTATAAATTCCGGAAGCGACCGGAGCAGCAGGCCCTATTATATTGATACGGCCGGACGGAGGTGCGCTTATGACAGATACCGGAAGGGTATCCGCCAATCCCGCTCCGCATGTATTGATCGGCGACACGGTAATAAAACCGCTTTGGAATTGCGCCCCGGCAGAAACGGTAATACTGTTGGTGGTTGAACTTCCTGAAATACCCTGGGGCAATGTCCATTGATAGGATGTTGCGCCTGGCACCGTCGGGGTCGTATAGGTCACCATCGTTTGTTTACAAACTGTGGACGGGCCGTTGATTCCGCGGCTGTCTGCAGGCAGCTTGCCGACTGTCAGGTGTATGACCCATCGGGTGCAACCCACCTGAAATGAATCCGTTTCCGATTTTGTGTACGTATGCCCTGTCACCGCCCAGGTGAAGGGACGACAGACAGTCACGGAGGTATCCTGCCTGACGACGGAAAGGCATGCACCCAGTGCAGGAAGTGGAACAATATTCAGCTTCAGCCTGTAAATGGTGCATGAATCGTAATGAAGATAGGTGCCGCTGATCACATAGTAGTTGTTATTCCTGAACCACTGGTAGGTGGTATCATTGGTAGTAACTGAATCTGTGATGATGTTGTTTATTGCATACGGACAAAGATCAAGGATATCGGGAACACTGTCATTGTCGCTGTCCGGATAAGGGCCGGAGATTTTCACGATACCCTCGCCTGTATTGAAATCGAAATCGGTGTTGGGAATTGCGGAAATAGATCCTCCGCCCCCACCGGCCCGGCCTCCGCCCTTTATACCGTCGTAACCACCGCTGCCGCCACTGTAGCCGCCTCCGCCGCCGCCACCGCCGTCGCCGTCAAGCGTAATAAGTTTGCAATTGAAAGGGCCACCTTCACCGCCTCCGCCGTAGCCTCCATCTCCACCGGCATGATCTGAAGCACCTCCGGCACCGGTATAAGGTGCATAATTATTCAGATAAGACCTTCCCCCCATTGAAATCAGGCTCGAGTCTGAATCAAGATGCGTTTCCCCATTGGAGTAGATTCCCGCTCCACCGGATCCTCCATAGCAGCCATCGATATTCAGGTACTTGTTACTAAAATTGTAGTTGGTAACCCCACCGCCAAATCCGGAGGTTCCTGGCTTGGGACCGCCATTACCGTCAGGAGAGAAGTTTGCATCATAGCCCTGCTGCTGAGCTCCGCCGCCGCCACCGCCGCCGGCAACCATCAATACCCTGCCACCATTGGTATTGATCACAAGGGTGGCGCCACCTCCGCCGGCACCACTCCAACGGTCCTTTTTGCACCCATGCTCAGCGAATATGGGAATGGGAACAGGAACGTCTTCAATAGTTTTTATTTTGACGCCGGTAAGCTTTACATGGATTCCGCAAGTGTCACAGGGATGTCTTCCGTCCTCGCCGCGTTGACCTACAACAAGGGCAAGTGTATCGTTGGCGTTCAGATACTGTATTCCCCTGAGTCGGGCTCCTCTTCCGCCCCAGGAAGATCCTGCATCGCCGCCCGAAGCACCGCCTGCCTCTATCAGATAATACCCCGACTGTGGCACTTTATAATTCTGAACATTTTGCGGATAGCTCCAGAATAAGCCTTCCAGACAATCTACCACTCCATTGTTATTCAAGTCGGAATCCAGGGTGCCGCAGCCGCACTGGCCCCGTTCAGTTGTTTTGTTAGGATCAAGGGGACAAACATCACATTCATCTCCTGCCCCGTCTTTATCAATGTCACTTTGAGCAATATTGACCGCTGAATCGCAATTATCAAAGCCATCCGGATTCTCGTCGCCATCATAATCCCCAACGGGGGTGATTCTGACTCCACCCACTCCGAAAATATTTAATCCTCCTTCCTCAAAACTTTCCTGAAAACCAAGACTTCGGTTTTGATACCCAAATCCACCTTCGACACTGTTACTCCAGGACATACCGGTTTCAGGTTGCTGGTAAACAGAGTCCGAGGGATAAATATGGCCTGAACCACCTCTTCCGCCACAGTATCCGCCGCCACCGCCGCCGCCACCATAAAACGGCATAAAAATACCGGCATCATAACCATTCATAAAGTAAGCGATGCCCCCCTGACCCCCACCGCCAAATCCACCGGCACCGCCCAAGGTCGGATTCAAAACAGCACTGTTGCAATCATTGGTTGAACCGGAATTTCCACCGGAATAATTGTTCAGGAAGGATTGGCCTCCCTGCGCAAGAAGGTAATTGGAAAGGGTACATGTTACATCGGTTCCGTTGGCTGATCTTGTGTAGCCGCCGCCACCGGCGCCCCCGGAAATCCAGTTGCTGATTTGTCCTCCATTTGTTCCGTAAACATTCCAATTCGGATCATAATAAGCGAATGTGCCAACCGTGGTATCGGAGAGTGAAGCAGAGGCCCCTGCTCCGCCACCCGAAAAAATAAGGGGTATCGTGTCGAATCCCTGCTGTGCCTGAAGCACTGCCGAAAAACCACCGCCGCCACCTCCGGAATAACAGCTGTAAATGCCGGTTGACAGGGGCTTGCCATTTTTTCCGGGACCACCCACCATGACCAGAATGGGTTGATTTTGCAGGAATTTATGATACATGTAGGAGTAGGCGCCATTTCTCCCGCGGTTTCTGGGATTGGACGTATCACCTGCCGATCCTCCTCTTGCCCCCCAGCATTCTATTTTATACCATCCTGAAGTTCTTACCGTGTCCTTGATAACATTGCCAGTAAACAAGTAGAACCCGGCCTCATCGCAATCCGGTATCCCGTTTTTGTTGAAATCGGTACTTACCTTGTTGCAACCACAGCCGCCGTCGGTATTGAATTGATTATTGGGGCACGCATCACATACATCACCTACACCGTCGCCATCCGTATCAAGCTGGTCGGGGTTAGGCGTGCCAGGGCAATTATCGAGATGGTCCATCCAGTTGTCACCATCCGTATCGTAGAAGGGACCGGTAATTTTTACCAGGCCATCTCCATAATTGTTGCCCGTCTGAAACAATCCATTCTTGTTGAAATAGGTATCGTAATTAAGGCCACTATTTTCCATTTTGATTATCGAACCGCCACCACCGGCTCCGGCTGTAGGATCGGCGCCTCCACCACCACTGTAGCCACCGCCTCCGCCACCACCGCCATGATGCTGACCAATGCCTATAAAGCCTGAGCCATCTGCCGGGCCGCCTTCGCCACCGCCTCCCCAACCGCCATCGCCTCCATTACCACCGCCACTTCCACCAAAATTGGTTCCGTTCAGATAGGCTGCACCTCCCTGTGAAAGGAGATTGGTTCCGTTACAATTGCCATCGCAATGCGTTCCCCCTCCGGAGATATAGCCACCGCCTCCGGCACCTCCATTTTTATCATCACCGGTTCCTCCGCCATTGCCACTGGTTCCACCTGCTCCGGCCACACTGGTGCCGTTTTCACCGGAGGAGGCCTGGTCACCATTCCAGTTTAATGCTGCACCGCCACCGCCACCGGCGATAATCCACTTGCCAACTCCGGACGCAGGAGAAAAGGTAACCGAAGAAGCGCCGCCGCCGCCGCCACCACTCAAATAATCTGAGGTACCGTCATATACACCTTTTTGTCCAACCCCGCCCACTGCAATCTTCAGTGGCGAACCCGAAGGGTTCTTTACAAATACTTTCATAATGGCCCCGTTCCCGCCCTTTTTATCACCGGCATCTCCGCCCTGTGCTCCTCTTACCTCTATCAGATACCAGGCATTGGGATCGGGCAGATAAGCGTATTGAAAAGTATTTCCTTTGAAACCGAATGTGTTTAATTGTGGGGTAAACCCCGGCTGAAACTGAATGCTGACGCTTCCGTTCCCGGTATTAAGACCCGCGTAATTCTCCAGTCCGCTTAGGTTCATTTCGGGAGAAAAATATGAACCACCTCCGGCTCCGGGGTATTTTTTTCCCCCTCCGGCACCACCACTGTAGCCTCCTCCGCCGCCACCACTGCAGTTATTATAATCAATACTTTTTGAACCACCCTGACCACCGCCGCCCCAGCCGCCATAACCACCTAAATTTTTCGTAGTTGATGTGCCCCCAAAATTTCCGTTCAGATAGGCAGATCCGCCTCCGGCTTTGAGATTAGTGCCATCGCAATCCCCATCACAGTGTGTGCCGCCATCAGTGTAGTATCCGCCACCACCGCCACCGCCCTCTGTGCTTGAGCCGATAGTACCCCCATTGCCATCTGACCCACCATATGCGCCATTCGAACTGCCTCCGGAAGTTGTTATTTTTCCGGGAAGACCGGGACCATTGCCGCATGCCCCGCCACCACCGCCGGCAAAAAGTAAAAGGGTGGTATCTGTTCCGGTAATTTTTATTATAGAGCTTGCACCCCCTCCGCCACCGGACAGCCCGGTTGATGCTCCCATGCCACCTACTCCGATTCGCAGCCGATCACCTGCCTTTAGCAGTGCGTATCCGTTCATTGTGGCACCTCTACCGCCTGAATATTCACCTATGGTACCCCCCTGGGCACCTTTGGCAACCAGCAGGTACCAGCCGCTATCCCGGGCAATAAAGTTTTGGAAAGCACTTCCCTGATAGCCGAATGCAGAAGTGTTGGGAGAAAAACCGGGCTGATAATTGATGCTGACCCAGCCATTTCCACTATTTACGCCTTCGGATGCCAGGCAATTAATTGTATTCAGGCCGGCAGCAACAAAGGATCCGCCGCCACCACCACCGGCAGTCCCGCCGCCCCCGCCGCCACTCCAGCCACCACCTCCGGCGCCGCCACCATCGCTTGAGCTTGAGGCAGGGCCCCCTTGTCCACCGCCGCCCCAGCCGCCGTAGCCGCCTATATTTGAACTGGTGCCACCCAAATTACCATTCAAATATGAATTTCCTCCGGCGGAAAGAAGATTAGAGCCATCACAGGTTCCATTGCAATGGGTTCCGCCACCGCTGTAATATCCGCCGCCACCGGCACCAAATCGGTTATCTGAACCGATGCCCCCTCCGTTTCCTCCAGTACCTCCGGGCCCTAAAGCAGTCCCTCCAAATTCAGATGCCAGTCCGGGCTTTCCATTAGTGAATGATCCCGCACCGCCCCCGCCACCGGCAAAAAGCAGGGGAGTTATCGTTGAACCGTTGACCTTAACGATGGAAGAGGCTCCACCACCGCCGCCACCACTGGGATTGTCGTGTGGGCTTGTTCCAGCAAGACCGGCACCGCCTGCTGCAACACGTAATGTGTCTCCCGCATTCAATTGGGCATAGGCCTGCATTCGTGCACCCAATCCGCCTGAGAAGCTTCCATTACTGGCAGCCCCCCCCTGGGCACCACTGGCATCGAGCAAGTACCAGCCGGATGAGGGCACAACATAGGTTTTGAAAATATTGCCCTGAAAACTGAAAGTGTTCAGATTTGGATCGTAGTTGGGCTGAAAGGTTATAGAAACTGAACCATTTTCTTTATTTGCACCATCCGCAGCAATACAGTTTGTAATGAGGAGGTTAGGAGCCCTGTACGATCCGCCACCGCCGCCGCCATCACCCTGGTTCACTGCACCGCCGCCACCGCTCCAGCCGCCGCCTCCCCCTCCGCCGCCATTGTTATTGTTTGCAAAACTTGATGTAGCAGGGCCGCCCTGACCGCCACCGCCCCAGCCACCGTAACCACCGATATTTCCCGCATTACCACCAAAATTACCTGCCACATAGGCCTGGCCTCCATAGGAAAGCACGTTGGTTCCGGTACAATTGCCATTACAATGTGTTCCCCCGTCACCGTAGTATCCACCGCCTCCTGCACCTCCGTAAGAATTTGAATTGGTGCCCAGGCCACCGCCGCTTCCGTTTCTTCCCCCCCAGTTAAAACCCCCATTTTCGCCGGAAAGACCCGGTGCGCCATTGTTATAGGCTGCTGCACCACCGCCACCGCCGGCAATCAGCAAGGGCGTAAAATTGGTACCGTTGATTTTGATGATGGATGAGCTGCCCCCACCGCCACCGCCGCTCACATTGTTGTTAGCATTTGAACCGGAACCACCTCTGCCACCTACAGCAATGCGAAGGGAATCGCCCTGCTGCAGCTGCACATAACCCTGTATACGGGCACCCCAGCCGCCATAATATGAATTGTTACTGGCGTTACCTCCCTGGGCTCCGCTGGCATCCAGTAGATACCAGCCGGTTGTGGGTACCACAAAGATTCTGAAAATACTGCCCTGGAAAGAAAATGCGCTGGCACTGGGGTTTGCATTGGGCGTATAGGTGATCGTCACCACCCCGTTCCCGGTATTGACTCCGTCTGAAGCAATACAATTGGCGGTAAAAACATTTGCGGCGATAAAAGAACCGCCGCCACCGCCACCATCCCCCTGGTTGACGGCACCGCCGCCACCGCTCCAGCCACCACCACCACCGCCGCCGCCATTATTGTTTCCAAAAACGAAACCTGAGGTAGCCGGTCCACCCTGACCGCCACCACCCCAGCCACCATAACCGCCATATTGTTGTGCTGATCCCCCGGCACCGGATGATGAAATTGACGATCCACCCTGCGACAGCAAATTGTTATTATTATCGAGGTGGCTGGCTCCACCTGAAAGATATCCCGCTCCACCCGAACCGCCATATGGATTTGAGTTTGAACCCAGTCCGCCGCCATTGCCATTAATTCCGCCCCAGGCAAACCCACCATTATTGGTTTTCAGACCGGGAGAGCCATTGTTGTTGGCCGCCGCGCCACCGCCACCACCGGCTATCAGTAGAAGCGTAGTTATTCCATTTCCATTGTCTTTGCTTACAAAGGAGGCGCCCCCGCCGCCGCCGCCGCTTACATTATTGTTAACCCCTGAACCACTTCCACCCATCGCACCCACAGAAACACGAAGAATGTCTCCTGCCTGGAGTTTCACATAACCCTGCATTCTTGCACCCTTTCCCCCAGTGTGGCTGCCATTACTAGCAGCTCCTCCCTGTGCCCCGCTTACATCCACCAGATACCACCCCGCAGCAGGCGCAGTATACGACTGATATGATGGGGATGAATAAGCAAACGTTTGACCGTTCTGTTGCCCGAAAGCCATTAAACCGGTTAGGACGATGATAATCGGGAGTAGGAGTTTTTTTCCGAACATTCTAGTTTCTAATTTGGGTAGATAAAAAACAGAGAAACAATGAAACAAATAGAAAAAATTGAAAATTATTTTTTCAATACACTAATAATAAATTATATATGCCAGCTTGGTATGGGTCATATATTTGAAGACGGGTAATTACCTATTGGAGCAATAATAATAAATAAACTGAAGTACAGAAGGCCGAACTTAGTAGGGTTGTAAAATTTGGAACTAAGTTTATATGCAATTCTGAATTTTGGAACTAGTTTTTTGGGTTGAGTTCTTCAAATATTAAATTTTATCATCTACCCTTGCCTTTTCATGGATATGGTCGGTATTTATTCCAAGCTTCTTATTTCCACCGGGGTTCTGGGTTGCTATGTTTCCATTGTTTTGGTTTTCATTGCCCGGCAAAACCGGCTGCTCAACCGGTTGCTGGGCGCCTTTACACTTTTTCAAGCCCTTTTTTTTCTGCTGATTTATTCAATAGTCGTCAACCATTCCCCGGATTTTCTGCTATTGGTACGCACCTTTGTTCCCTTCTATTATATCGTCCCTCCGCTGGGCTACCTTTATTTTCGTTCATTTATTCTCGACGAAAACCGGCTCAGGCATAAAGATTGGCTCCATTTTCTACCGTTGGGCCTGCATCTGATTTATATTTCACCCCTGATTGGTCAAATCTCTACCGGAAAAATCAGCTGGGCCGAAATTCTCACACAGGTAAATACCCGCACCTATTTCTACAATACCGGACCGTTCCCCGATGCCGTGCATGCTCTTTTCCGTCTGACACTCATGTACCTTTATGTATCTCTTATCTGGAAACTCTATTTAAGCAGGAACTACCGCTTGTTCACCCAAAATAACAGGGCGATATACCCCAGCGGCATCCGATGGAGCTTGTTGTTTTCAATAACGACTTCGGCACAGGCTTTTTTCGCAACATTTGTTAAGATCAGCACTATTTTCTACCACCAGGCCCCTCTTGTTAATGATATCAATGCCAACACGGTATTCATGTTACTCAGCTTTGATTGCCTTCTATTGTATGTAGTCTTTAACCAGGAGATATTGTTCGGCATGCCGAATTTTAAGAAAAACCGTATAGACCATCAAGACAAGGCTACTACACTTTCGGCGGCCGGCCAGACCGCTGAACCGGCGGCAACTCAGATAGCCCTATCCGTACCACATGAACCTGAGGAAACCGAGACCACAGGAACGCGACCGGAATTAGCCGATGCGCGGGTAGCCGATGAACAGGAAGCTGCCAACGAAAAGAGTGAGAAGGCGGCGATTCAGGATTTGATCGAAAGAATGGAAGTATTTGTCCGAACCCAACAGCCTTTCCGAAACCAGGAATTCAACATTGCCAGCCTGAGCAACGATCTCGATGTACCCCAGCACCATATTGCCTTTATCTTCAAAAACATCCTACAGAAATCGTTTGTCGATTACCGCAATGAGTTGCGTGTTGCCTATATCATCGAAAAACTGAAACAGGGAAAATATAAAGACATCACCCTGGAAGCTATCGGCGCTGATGCCGGCTTCAATTCGCGTACTACCTTTTTTGTGACATTCAAAAAAATTACGGGCAAAACACCAAAGCAATATGTGCAGGACAGGTAATAAGCGGGCGGGAAGCACATGCCGGCATTATATTAGAGGATACGTTCACTGTGTTCAGGATTTTTTACTGAACGGTAAGAATGGAAAACAATAAGAATCCTGAGCGCCACCTCAATTTCCAATACTGTCGGGCCGGGCATATCTTTTCTGCATCAGCAGGTTGCGCTGATGTTCACCCGCCGCAGTGAGGCTGTCCATCAATATCTTCATAAGGTCGGGACGGTCGCTGTAAAAAACATAGCTCTTCTCGTATTGTATCCGGGTGGTGCCATGGCGCTTGAAGATTTGCTCCTGCATCTGAGCATTTTCGACCCTTGCGTTGCGCAGGGTA
This sequence comes from Ferruginibacter sp., assembly GCA_044238165.1. GTDB lineage: Bacteria > Bacteroidota > Bacteroidia > Chitinophagales > Chitinophagaceae > Ferruginibacter. Next base: position 16,276 of record JBIIDU010000007.1, read on the forward strand.
TCGGTCCTGACGAATTGTTCCGTATAATAATCGGCCTGGAAGATTTCCCACATCACTTTCTGCATCCGTGCCTGAGTTAGCACACGCGCAGGAATTTCGTCTTTTCCCTTGCAGCCGGACAGTTGCAGTATTAGAAGAAGGCAAAAAAGCGGATACCGCATTCTGTTTATTTCAATTCGGTTTTGTAGCGGTTGGCGTTGGTGAGATCGAGCTTCTGCAGCAGTTCGGAAGCGCGCATCTTATCCTGGGTATTGGCTTTGGAAAACAATTTGATGAGTTCATTGGCCTTGCCCTGGAAGAAGAACTGCATGATCATGGTGTTGGGATTGTCGGCATTGAAACTGTTGGCCAGGTTCAGCACGTTCAGCATCTCCGACCTTCCTTTGCTGTCATCTTCATACAACTGGTCCAGTGAAAGCCTGTAATAGTTGTAATAGATATCCCCCATCATGGCATAGCGGCTGTTCAGCATGTTCTCAACGAGCCAGTATCGGTTCCGGATACCGTCAAACGCCTTCCAGCCACTGATACCCCTGCCCTCCGGAGCGTTGTTTACGATATTTTGCGCCTTCTGGAAATAAGGTTCGCCGCCCCTTATGGAAAAGCTATGATAATCGAAGCCGATGATCATATAGGCATAGTAGGCAAAGAGGGCGGTAAGGTTGGAAGCCAGTGCGTCGCTTCCGCTGACCCGGTTCTCGTTGAAATCGATCTGCTGGAATTCCACATAGCGGATGGCGATGTTCTCATCCTGGAAATTCACCAACGGAGAGAGATAACTGGTATTAAACACCGGACGTGCGGCCTGTATGGTGAGTTGACCGTTGTAGACATTCGGCTCGTTGGTCGATTCCAGGTTGAGCAGAAAATTGCAGGAAATCTTTTCATTCGTCGTGAAATTATCCTTGGTCCATTTACGGTTATTGAGAAAATTGTTCAACGAATTCTGAAGTGTCAAAAAAACGTTCTTGTTGACACTGGTGCCGATCCGGGAGGTATTTATCGTAACCCTTGCTGTAAGTTCCTGAGCACGGGAACTGTTCAGCATACCCAGCAGGAACATGAGAAAAAAGTATTTCAATGGCTTCATGTCATCAGATAGTTGAAGGATGAATCCGGGCTCACCGGCTAATTTTTCCGGTTATATATTCCACTATAATTTCGGCCACTTCCCTTTTCGGCAGAAGAGGGAAAGTTTGCGCATTGCCTTTCCTGTCGTACAGGGTTATTTTGTTGGTATCGGTTCCAAAGCCCGCCCCGGCATCGTTCAATGAGTTGAGGATGATGATGTCGGCATTTTTTTCCTTGAGCTTCTTCAAGGCATTTGCCTGTTCGTTTTCGGTTTCAAGGGCAAATCCGGCAAGAAACTGGTTCCGGGTTTTCATACCGCCGAGATGCTTCAGGATATCGGTGGTTTTCGTAAGGGGAATCTGAAGCGTTTCCGTTGTTTTTTTTATTTTATGTTTTGATGTCTTTTCAGGTGTGTAATCGGCCACCGCGGCACACATGACCGCGGCCTGTACGCCCGGAAACATTTTCACACAGGCGTTCATCATCTGCCGGGCATTTTCAACACGGATGGTTTCCACATTTTCCGGCGCCGCCAGATGGGTAGGACCAAGTACCAGTATGACCCGGGCACCCCTTCGGGCGAAGGCTGCGGCAATTTCAATACCCATCTTCCCGGAAGAGCGGTTGCCGATGAAACGGACAGGATCGATTGCTTCGTATGTAGGCCCTGCGGTTATAAGCACCTTCCTGCCCTTCAGTTGCATTTGGGTTGAAAAATACTCCTTCAGCCACTTCACAATCTTCTCCGGCTCAGCCATACGCCCCTCGCCAACCAGTCCGCTGGCAAGTTCCCCGTGTTCTACGGGAATGACCGTGTTACCCCAATTCGAAATCCGGAGAAGGTTGTGGCTTGTTGCAGGATGCTTCCACATATCTTCATCCATGGCGGGAGCCACAACTACAGGGCAGGTTGCAGATAAATAGACGGCAGTCAGCAGGTTGTCGCAAACGCCTCCGGCAAGTTTTGCAAGCGTATTGCAACTGAGCGGTGCCACCAGCATGATATCGGCCCAGCGGCCGAGCGCCACATGATTGGCCCAGGTTTCCTTGTCGGAAAGTTCAGAAAGTACCGGATGGCGCGAAACCGTAGATAAACTGAGTTTTGAAACAAAATCGAGCGCGGCAGGGGTGGTTACAATCCTTACCTCGGCGCCCTCCTTGATGAGAAGACGAACCAGGTTCGGTATTTTGTAGGCGGCAATGCTCCCCGAAACACCAATCAGTATTTTTCTCGCATTCAGCATAAAAAAATCCCGTTGTTCACGGGATTAAAAATATTGAAACTTTGGTAAAACAAACCTTAAAATATGAGGGACAGTCCGTTCTTACCCGAACATGTCCTCGTCGTTTTTCCGATGATAAACCTTGTCTTCCATGAATTCCTGTGAAGCCAGCAACGCGGGATTGGGCATACGCTCATAGGCGCGTGAAATTTCAATCTGCTCCTTGTTTTCATGTATTTCCTCCAGGCTGTCGGTATGGCTGGCGAATTCCTCCAGTTTGTTGTGCAACTCCTCTTTGATAGAGATATTGATCTGGTTGGCCCGCTTGGCGATGATGTTGATGGACTCATATAGGTTACCTGTTTTCGACTTCATCTCGAACAGGTTCCGGGGTTCCACTACGCTGGAAGTACTAGCGCTGTGCAGACGTCTTAATTTGCTCATTTTCTATTTCTTTAATATTGTTTACACTCATGTCGTGAAAGGTGCGGGCTTCTTCGAGCAGTTTGCTGTCGGAAAACCGGTCGCTGAAATCTGCAAATTCCGAGATCACTTTCTCATATCGTTCCACCTGCTTTTCCAGTGCGCTCACACTGGCAAAACGGTAATACGATTCAATGCACTTCAGCTTGTATTCATCGGCCCGGGCAGATTCCGGATAGTTGTTCAGAAGGTCGTTATAAGAAAGAGCTGCGGCCCTGTACTGTCCAACCTTATGATACAACTGTGCGCCACGCAATTCCTTCTCCTCAAGCTTGGCCCTGCACACGTCGATGATTTCCGTGGCTTCACTGACTCTTGCCGATTCCGGGTGGGTGTTGATGTATGTCTGCATCACCCCGATGGACTTTGCGGTATTGCTTTGGTCAAGTTCTATTTTCGGCGATTGCTTGAAATAGCAGAGAGCGTGCATGAAATCCACTTCCTCGGCCTTGCTGCTGTTGGGGAACACTTCCAGAAATCCCTTGAAAAAATTCTCCGCGTCCCGATAATTCTTCAAATGATAAAAACAATAGGCATCCTTATAATACAACTCTTCAAATTTCAAAGTACCCTTGTAAACCGGATACAACTCCTCGTACAACTGCTGTGCGTGCCGGTATTGTTTCTCTTCGAAATATTTATCGGCCATTTGTAATTTGTACTCATAATCCTTGCTTTTCACCACCTTATTGAACTTGTTGTTGCAGGAGGCCGAAAAAAAGACAAGTACCCAAATCACCAATCTGTACAAAAAACGCATGGGAAGCAAAAGTACAGTAATTATCGATATACCCAAGGTAAAACACCTGTTAAATATGAGGTGTGGCCCTTGTAAGAAGTAAAGAGCCCTCCAGTATCAACCGGAGGGCTCTTTGAAGCAAAAAGTAAGAATATGAAGATTACTTGATATCGATCGTATCGGCATCACCACCATCGATTATTTTGTTGGTGGAAATACGGTCGGCACTGATACCCAGTTTCTCAATCAGGTAGTTCTTTGCAGCTTCCAGCTTTTTATCGGCAAGATTCTGTGATGCCTTGCTGGCGCTTGGATATGCGGTAAGCGTGATGTTGCAGTTGGGATTGTTTTTCAGTTTATCGGCAACAGAGGAAAGCATGGCTTTGTTGTCTTTGCTGAAACTAACGCTCTTCATCCGGATGCTGGGGTAATCGGTTGGGCAACTTTCGGCGCCGCCACCAACACCACCGCCGCTGGCGATTTTGTTTTTAAGATCTGTGCAGCAGGCAGGCTCTGGGCATTTACCTACGCCATCAGCATCAACAGGCTGGCAATCAGTAGGAGTGATGAGTTGCTTGTCCTTGCAATCGGGCACACCGTCGCCGTCTGTGTCGCGAGTAACACCATGAGTGTCAACAGGGCAACCGGCGGGCGTGTTGGGCTCGCGGTCCAGCTGGTCAGTCACACCGTCTCCATCTGCATCATCAAATACAGGCTTGGGCAGTTTCATGTGACGGGGGTTGTTCAACTCGCTGTAAGCGTAGTCGAGGGGATTCAGCCACCACAGCGGCTCAACAGATTTGGCACCCAGATTGAAATTCACACCCAAAGAAAGGAAATTCCATGAATCGAAATCGCGAGTGAGTGCACCATCACCGAGGGGGTGCTCTTGCCAGCGCTGTCCGTCCAAAAGATCGGATTTGACAAATGTATGGCGGTCTTCCAGAGCGATATTTACGCGACGGCCCAATTTGTAGGAAATGCCCACCAAAACGGTAGCAGAGGGCTTGATGGTATTCTTACCGGAAGTCGGACGACGTCCGTTTTCGTTTTCAGCATCTGTCTCGTAGGTGTTGTCCATACCATCCTTGAGCAGGTTGAGCAACTCTTTTCTGTTGGCATATTTTACACCGCCTGATGCGTTCTGGCGGGCCTGAACGCCGTTGAACAAGGCTGTGTAGGGACGGCCATTGGCATCCAAAGCGTTGACCATGGCGTTGAAGGCGGTTACACCAATACCACCGCCGCCGTAGAGTACAAAACCGGTCTTTTGCTTGTGGAAGCGCACATTGTTGAGTGTCACGATTCCCTGAAGTGAAAGATCCTGAACATTGGTTTTGTAGTTGTAATAAACGATTTGGGCATTACCGCCGTTCAGTGTGGGGCTAAGTGCGGTCAGATTGCCGGCATTGTCGCGGATATAAGGGTTGTAACCCTGTCCGGCAGGAAGGAATCCCTGGTTGGGGGCGTCTATCCATGCTTCATTTTTGAGGAAGTTGAATGCGGGATTCCAGTTAAGTCCTTTACCCACACCATTCACGTATTGTGCGCGCAGTGAAAATACATAACCAATGGCTTTACGGGCATGTACTTCAAAGCCGAAGGTCGGGAACCTTGCGGAAACGTCACTGCTGATGGTGAGCGCGCCCACGGAGGCACCTACCTCCCACATGTTACGGGGCTTTGCGGGGAAGTTGTACGTGTTGTTCCAGAATTCATTCTGCTGCGGCATACCCTTCCGGGAAATTACAGAAGAATCGAAAACACTGTAGCCCGTTCCCATCTGTGCGAAGGTGAACGGAGCAATTAGGATCAAAAGACCCGTTAAAAGACTGTACTTTTTGCTTGCCATAATTGTTGTGGTTATTTAAGAAATTCGAAAAAATGCTAATTGATATAGTGCAAAAATATTACCTGTCGGCTAAAAACCAAATTTTTTTATGAATAATTTAAGAGTACACATCGGGTTGTGCATAAACGAACAAGACTGATAATTAGTATGTTCTGCTGCCTGCCCCCCCATTTTTTTTTGCGGCAGCAATATAGACTCTATTTCCCGACTAATAAAAAATATTTCTTGATTCGCCCCCGACCTGAATTAACTTGCCCCTTTTCGGGCATGAAATCGGTCAACAAAATTATCGGCGAAGAACTCGGGGTTTTTGAGCAAAAGTTTGCCGAGGCCGTAAAGAGCAAAACCGCCCTGCTGGATACGATTATGAAATACGTAATCCGGCGGAAGGGCAAGCAGATGCGGCCGATGTTTGTGCTGCTTTGCGCCAAACTGCAGGGCCCAATCAACGAATCTACCTACCGGGCCGCTGCCCTGGTTGAATTGCTGCACACGGCAACACTGGTGCATGATGATGTGGTGGACGAGTCTATGGAGCGGCGGGGTTACTTTTCGGTAAATGCCCTGTGGAAGAACAAAATAGCGGTGCTCGTAGGCGATTACCTGCTTTCCAAAGGGCTCCTGCTGTCAATCGGAAATGAAGAAATCATGCAATTGAAAATTCTTTCTGAGGCTGTGAAACAGATGAGCGAGGGCGAACTTTTGCAGATGGAAAAATCACGGACGTTGAACCTTAAAGAGGAAACCTATTTTGAAATCATCCGCGGCAAAACCGCTTCACTGCTTTCCTCAGCCTGTGCGGCAGGAACCTGGAGCACCAGCCAGGATCACGAAAAAACCGAGCGGATGAGGCTTTTCGGAGAAAAAGTGGGCATCGCTTTTCAGATAAAGGACGATTTGTTCGATTATGGCCGGGCCGACGTTGGCAAACCCACCGGAAACGATATACGGGAGAAAAAACTCACCCTCCCCATCATCCATACGCTCAACAAGGTGGACGCAGCTGAAAAAAAGAGACTGACATATATCCTCAAAAATCAATACAAAAACAGGCGAAAGGTAGATGAAGTCATTGCTGTTGTTCAACAGGCGGGTGGTATCGATTACGCAACAGCTGTCATGGAGCGGTATCGGGATGAGGCCCTGGGAATCCTTGAAGAATTTGAAAACACCCCGGTAAAGCATGCACTCGAGGAACTGGTCCGTTATACCACAGACCGAACGCATTAAGCCTAATTTTTATGGAAAAAAGTTGGAAGCTCCCTGCGGAATATTCCGATAGCGGCACCCGGCTGCAGAAGGAGCTTAAAATCAGCCCGGTCATCTGCAACATATTGGTGGAAAGAGGGCTAGACACGTATGAAAAATGCCGTTCCTACTTCCGTCCCGAACTCAGCCATCTGCATGACCCTTTTCTGATGAAGGACATGGAAAAGGCGGTATCGCGCATCGGGCAGGCAATGGAACGCAGGGAAAAAATCCTGGTCTTCGGCGATTATGACGTAGACGGTACCACTGCTGTCGCCTCCATGTATCAGTTTCTCTGTAGGCTCTATGATCCGGAGTACGTTGAATTCTATATTCCACACCGCTACCGCGAAGGATACGGGATCAGCAAGGCGGGTATCGACCATGCCCTATCCACAGGGCGCACCCTGATCGTTTCGCTCGACTGCGGCATAAAATCGGTTGAACTCATCACCTATGCAGCCGGCCTGGGTATCGACTTCATCGTATGCGACCACCACCTCCCCGACGAAACGCTTCCCCCTGCCGTAGCCATCCTCAATCCGAAACAGCCCGGCTGCCCCTATCCCTACAAAGACCTGTGCGGCTGTGGGGTGGGTTTCAAGCTGATGGCAGCACTGGCGCAAACGCACGGATTACCGGAAACAACCTACCTGGTTTATCTGGACCTGCTGGCGACTGCCATTGCCGCCGACATCGTACCCATGACAGGAGAAAACAGGATCATGACGTTCCATGGCCTGAAGCAAATCAATACGAGCCCCTGCCCCGGATTCCGGGCGCTGATTGAACTGGGTGGTATTCAAAAGCAACTTTCCATCAACAATGTCGTATTCGTCATCGCACCCCGCATCAATGCTGCAGGAAGAATGGATGACGCCCGAAAAGCGGTACAGCTCTTCATAGAAAAAGATCCGGAAAAGGCGATGGACATCGCCCGGCAGCTCCACAGCGACAATTCCGACCGCAAGGAAGCCGACACCCATACCACTGCAGAAGCCCTGGCAATGATGGCAAGTGATCCCCTGATCGACAACCGTCGGTCCACCGTGGTGTATGCGGAACACTGGCACAAAGGCGTGGTGGGAATTGTGGCCAGCCGGCTCATTGAACATTACTACCGGCCAACGGTAGTGCTTACCCGAAGCGGCGACGTTGTTGCCGGCAGCGCGCGCAGCGTGAACAGATTCAATTTATACGAAGCGATACATGCCTGCCGGGAACATCTGCTGGGTTATGGCGGGCACTTCGCGGCCGCCGGTTTGTCCCTGCTGCCCGACAGTGTTGACGCATTCCGGAAAAAATTCGAAGAGGTGGTGGGCAGCACCATCACTCCCGGATCGCTTGTTCCCGAACAAGTTGTTGATGCCGAGCTGAATCTTTCCGATGCCACACCGAGCTTCTACCGCATCATCAGCCAGATGGAACCCTTCGGCCCCGAAAACATGCGACCGGTCTTCATCGCCCGCAATGTCACCGACAAGGGCTTCTCCAAGATCGTGAAGGAGCAGCACCTCCGCTTCGTCATCACCCAGCGCGGGACCACCCTCACAGGAATCGGCTTCAATCTGGCAGGAAAACACACCGTACTTGAGAACAAGAAACCTTTTGACATCCTGTTCACCCTGGATGAAAACGAATGGAACGGCAATACCACCCTGCAGATGAAAGTGATCGACATCCGGCCGGCTGAACAGGCATGACTCCCCGGCTGCATTTTGACGAATCATGAGATGGCCCAACTACCTCCGCTATTTTTTTTATATCGGCAAAAACTGGAATTACCGCCTTGCCCGATTGATCCTGCGTGAGGAAATCCGAGGCGAGTACCGGTTCGGCATTCAAACAACCGGCGCCGACAACCTGCATTCGCTGGCAAAGCAGGGCGTCAATACAGAGCATGCCAGCATTTACATGCCGGTAAGTTATGTGCTGCTGGATAAACTGCTGACTCAACTTCCCCCGAACTGTAAGGAACATTTTTTCGACTTCGGATGCGGCAAAGGAAGAGCCCTTTGTGTGGCAGCGCAATGGGGATTCAAAAAAGTGAGCGGTGTGGACTTTTCGGAAAAGTTCTGCAGGCAAGCCCAAAAGAACCTGAAACGGATAAAGCCGAAAATCACAGGCACTACCTGCACAGTGCTCCACGGACGGGCAGAGGACACTCCCCTGCCCGATGATGTGGATTGCATTTTTTTATTTAACCCGTTCGACGAGAGCATTCTGGCCCGGGTGATGGAAAGAATCGCGGCATCTCGCATCGCCAATCCCCGTATGCTCCATCTGATTTATGTGAACCCCCAACACCGGGACCTGGTTGGTGAGCACGGCTTCCGGGAAATTTTTCACATCAGTGAAATGACCTATCTGGAGGCCTCTGTTTGGGTTGCCGGGGAACACGACTGACCGGACAGCATCTCCCCGGAATCAGTATTTCCGGAAGGCCCACTTCAGCATCTCCTTCCAACTGGCTT
>JBIIDU010000008.1:0-25230 GCA_044238165.1 Ferruginibacter sp.
ATGGTCGTTGCATCAATCATCAGCCCCATCGGTAATGGCCCTGTTCACTGCAAAGGCCCCTACCCTTTTTCCGAGTTCAAATCCCTTTTCACAATCGCTGCGGTAATGAATGCCGCCATACAATCGGGAGAGCGAGGCTTCCTTGGCCATCGCTTCAAAACCGGCAGCATTGGCGGGCAGCACATGCGAAAGATAGGCCGATGCCGCAGCACTGAATGTGGAGTGGCCGGATACAAAAGCGGGAAAGTTGGGGGTGCCCGTATGCGTGCGGATCTGCGGATCCATCTGGCTGGGCCTTGGATTGAAGTGCAGGTATTTGGCATCCCAGCAGGCGATGGCCGCGTCCATCATCGTGATGTTCAGCAGTGCCAGATTTCTTGCCCAGCGCACCTCGCTGTAATTCTGCCCGACAAAAGCCTCAGCGGCAATGGCGTTCCAGTGTCCCGGCGGCGTGTAGGTTCCTGCGCCATCGGCCCAGAAATGAACAAGGGCGATCTGGTCGCGGGTAGCATTGCCTGCATAATTTTTCACCTCGGCCAGTTCTGCCTGGAATGCTGCTGAACTGGTGGACGGAGGTGCCGGCGGGCGATTGGCCACTTGGGTAGCTGAATCGATGAGAAATGATTTCACGTTTCCGAAAAGTGGCAGCATCGGGGGCCGGGCAGGTACGTCCAGGCTTTTCCAGGGAATTTCGCCGCGTGCAACACAGTCGGACTCAAACTGTGCCCAGATGGTCGGACTGCCTACCGCGGCTCCGGCACCGTCGGTGGCGGCACGTGCCATGAATTTGCCGGCAATCTGGCGGCCCAGTGCCTCCCCGGCTTCCACATCGCTGCGCACCTGTGCGCCGCTGATGATGCTGCAGAGTTTTTCCTCTTCGGCCATTTGCCGGATATAGGCTGCTTCGGTAGGAAACAGCAGCTTGAGCATTTCAACCGTCACGCCGGCAATCACCCCGGATTCAGCAGGATAAGCGCCCAACGGACTCTTGGGAACCAGCAACGTCAGGCTGGGGTCAACCATGGAGGGAGCAGGCCTTCTGTACAATTTCTTATAATGATTGGCCGCCACCAGTGCATCGTATTGCGCCGCGCTCAGATAGGCGTAGGCCCGGGCGGCAAAGGGTGGATTGGAAAAAGGAAAAAAGGGATAAGCGAATGGATTGGCCGAGCTGGGAATCGGGTAGGTATCATCCGGATTCTGATAGGGCGGCAGATTGTAACGCGCCACAAGCATGCGCATGATCTCATTCCAGCGGAGTACCGACCCGGCCGACCAGTAGGCGATGCGGCTGCGCTGCTCTTCGGTGAGCGATGCCTGAAAACTTTTGATCTCATTGATTTCGCGGGTATAGGCCGACACATTGGTGGCTCCCGGAGCAGCGATGCTGAATTCATCCGGAGCAGTGAGCAGCAGGGGCTTCCAGGTGCCCGCATTGCTGTCGGGCCGCGCGGGGTTGAGTGCGGGAAATTGCATATTGCGCTCGGTGATCTCTTTTCTGCAAGACAGGAATGCTATTGTCAGCAGAATAAGTATGATAGATTTTTTCATGGTTGTTTCTCTTTTGAAATGGATGTTTTTTGATGTCGGTCCTGCCTGGCGTTTACTACTTCTTTTTCTGTTTGGGCTTCAGGTCAACGATATAGAACACACCCGCATGGAATGCGGTGGCCTGGCCCATGTTCCTTCCGCTGACCACATAGTCGCCTCCGGCAATGACCGAAAGGCTGGCCGGCTTCGAAAATGTGTACTTGCTGTTGAGGCCCACGCGGGTCATTTCCATCCGGTTGCTCGGAAAAGGCATATCGTTCTTGCGGATATCGAAACCGCCGAGGGTCGTCCAGTTGTCCACCACCAGTTCGGCAATAAGTTTTCCGCTCCGGTATCCGGTCCGGAAATTGGCCGAAAAAACATTGGGCATGAACACTTCGTTGGTGTAATGCATTTCGGTGGTATAGTAGGCGTTGCGGTCGATACGGATGTTGTCGCGAAAAACATAGGAACCGGAAAGGGTGGCGAACCAGTTGCCGATCTGGTAATCCGTCATCAGCCGCAAAGTTGCCGTGCGGCTCCTCAATCCGATGCTGAGGGGGAGAAAATCCGCTACATAGTTGCCGAGGGGAAAGGAAAGCCCGCCGATGGTGTAGAGCGAAAAAGTTCCCCTTCCGAGCGGTGTTTCAACCGGCATGTATTTTACAAAAAGAGAAAGATCCTGGATGCCCTGTTTTCCTGCAAGGGTACCTCCTGAAACGCGGTTGCTGCTATAGGGGACTCCGAAAAGCAGGTTGATTTTTTTTCCGGCGCCGTAATTGCCCATCAGGCCGGTCATTTGTGAGGTGAAACGCCCGATGTTCCGGTTGTCTCTTTTGAAAGTCCCTTCCCAGTAATCGGTCCAGGTACTGCGTTTAAACATGAGTCCGCCGCAAAACTCACCCTTCGCCATCATGATAGCATCGAGGTCTGTCTGAGCCATAACTGAGGAACAAAAAAATAATATAAAGAAAAGAGATGATTTAGGAAGAATGGATTTTGTAATTAAACCAAACATAACATGTAAATATTTAACTTGTGCGCGAGCAATACATTTCTTCATGGTTATTTGAACATGAAATTGAGAGGGCTAATTTTTCTAACAACTCAAAGAGTCCTCTATGAAACTAAGTTATACATAACATATTTTATTTTTTGTGAAAAATTAGTTTTTTAAATTTTGAACCTATTAAACCATTAATTTTATATCGTTTTCTTTTCAAAATAATAAACTAAACTATTATGAAGAAACTCCTTCTGGCCGTTGTTCTGTTCATCATGTGCAACGGTGTCCTGAACGCGCAAACGCCTCAAGCCGCCGCCAAACAAAAACCGCCCGTTACCAAAGCAGCCGGACCGGTGAAAAAAGACGGCACGCCCGACAAAAGGTACAAAAGCAACAAAGTGCCTACCAAAAAAGACGGCACGCCCGACATGCGTTACAAGGTGAATCAGAAAAACTAAAGTCTTTCGAAGCATTCAGATCCGCCCCTTCCGGCCTCCGGAAGGTTTTTTTTGAAGAGGAACCGGAGGCTGATGGATCCGGGCCATACCAAAGCGATTTCGGCAGGGGCAGGGGCAGGGGCCGATGCCGACCATAGGGCCCCCTATGTCTATTCGATCATCAATGTAAATCTTATCTTCATCGCGTTCCTGACCCAATGAACCCATAACAGCACGGGCCCGATCAATACTTATCCCTTAACCATTACCCGGACTTTATCTAACACATCCATATGGGTGTGCAGGTCCAAAACAACCCGCAATGAAAAATAAAATCAAAAATGAAGAAAAGATACTGAACGGATATAAGCACATTTCCAAAATCATCATCCTTATACTGATGCTTGTTCTGATTGCAGGCATGACGCTGGCCACCATCCGCCTGATCATACTTTTTGTCAATCTGGTGATTACACCCGATCCCGTACCCTACCTCATCAATCTAGATGACATGTACACCGTATTCACCTGGCTGCTGATTATCGTGGTGGGTTACGAGCTCTTCAAGTCGCTCACCCTGCTGCTCAAGCATGACCAGATACCGGTGAAATCCATTCTGAAAATCGCCGCCATTGCCATTGCCAACAAAGTCATTACCACGAACATCAAGACCATAGATATGCAGGCAATGATCGGCGTCAGTGTCCTCATCGCGTCCGTAGGACTGACCTTCTTCTTCTTCAGTAAAGATCCCGATTCCGACTGATTCCGGTAAAAGCCTGACTTATACCTGCAGCTGCCGGATATTTAAAAAATCAAAATGATATGTTTCGAATGAGACAGACGATTCTCCTGCTTTGCCTCATAACGGTTCTTCTGAACAGCGCCTGCCGGTTCAATGGCAATAGTGCACAGCAGAACGCACTTGGATCAGCAAAGAAAAACAGCGACAGCATTCCGGTTCCCGTTTTGACAGGTAACGATGCCGACAGCAAGGGCTGCAAAGGCAGTGCGGGATATAGCTGGTCGGCGCTCAGGAAGGAATGTATCCGGCCATGGGAAAATGGCATCGCATTCCTGAAAACAAAAGAGGGGCAAACCACCGCGGCCTATCTCATTCTTTCTGTCGATAAGAGGAATGCTGAATTGTTTTGCACTGAGTCGAAAACACCTTCGCTGCTGTCGGTTTCCTTCAAAAGAACAGATAAGGGGCTGCTATATCTTTTCGAAGACGCAGCAAACCGCTGGGCTCTGGTGAATGATGCGGGAAAGTATTTGCTGCAAAGCAATGGAGAAACCCTGTACCGGTTGCCCGACTCTTCCGTATCGGCCAGAGCTGTGCTCGCGGCAATAGGGCGTTGACAGTCTCCCGGAGGCCCTCCGCTAAAAGAACAGGTCGATATAATCGGTCACCATCCCGCCTTCGCAGTTACCCTTTTCCTCCAGCCGCCAGTACTTTTTTCCGGCAGGAGCGGTGAAGTTATAGCGCCCTTCGCGCCGGCATTCGTTACCGCCGTTTATAAACCCATATTTCAGCAAAATCACACCGTTGAATACCAGTTTGTCTGCCGATAACGCCTCCAGGGTGCCGTCCACTTTAAGATAATCCGTCCGGTTTTCACCCAACTGTGAGCCGTTGATCCGGTAAGTGCCATTGACCAGCTTGCTGATGACAGCGGTTCCGGGTTTTTCCCACCCGATCCACTGCACGGCAATCTTATGATTTCCCGAACGAATCGTTGGCATATTGGTGAGTGCTCGCTCATAAAACCCGTCGATATGCACATTCCGGCCAAAGCCGCAGCCAAAAGAAAAAGCCTGTGACCACTGTTCCACACGGATACCGTTTTTCATAAAGCGCAAACGAATGAGACAGGTTGTATCTTCTGGAGTTCTGTATTCAGCTGTACTTCCATTGATTACAAGTGTATCCTTAATGATTCCAAGCCCATTGGCCGGAGGGCCTGCGGCATAGTGCAGGTTGACGAATACGCGGTCCGGTGAAATCCGCTCCACCCGGATTTTTCCGGATGGGTATTGAGGCGGCGCGCCCAAGGATTTTCCAAATACAAGCTGGAAACTGCCCGCCGGGTCAACCGCGTAATTCCCATCCGAATATTCAGACTCCTTTTTGGACGACAACACAGCAATTCTTTCCTCAACAAAACGGATATGTGCAGCGGAAGGGCCTGATGCTTTCAAATGACGGTCGCGGTGACGCAACCAGAAGCGCTGTTCGTCTTTCAGGTTCTCCCGCTCCGCATCGTTGCAACGGGCGCTAAGTCCGGCATAAAGCGAATTGAGCATACTGTCTGCCCTCGCATAAAAGGTTTTATAGCAGGATGCGGCTGAACGTCCTTTTTTGACACAGCCTTCATAGCCGGCAGTGGCGGTTGATTGGGAATAGGATAATCGGCAGACAAACATCAATGCCAGCAAGAGATAGGCTCTGGTAAAGGAACGATTCATATTGAACAGGATATTGCGAAAGAAAACAGCTTATTTCTTTTTACTTTTTCCAATGGTGAATACCCTGGAAATATTGAAGCCGAAGAGAACATCCCCCCGCTCCCATTTACCCGTGGTTTCGGAAATGAAGTTCTTCTCGGTCATGGCGGTGGAATTGGTGAAATGCAGCTGAAAGACATGGCCGCCGGTTTCGATATCGAAGCCTACCGAAAGGGAATTGGAAGTGCCGTCGAGTTTTGAATCGGGAAGCATGTAGTAGTATTCCACGTTGACGCTTACCCGCTTGCTCAGCTTCTGCCTTCCGCCTATTCCAAGCGCCCAGAGGTCGTTGGGCTCATCGGCCCTTATTGCCAGATTCCGGTGAATGAAGGTGGGCATCAGTTGCAGCGAGAGGCTTTCCGAAAACTTTCGGGCAACAAGCAGCTGGTGGGTATAAGAGAGCCGGGAACTGAAATAATTTTCGCGGTCAGGATCGGCCCACCGCAGCGTTTGTACCGCCATGGTAGACACCAGGCTCAGGCTGACCGGCATGTTTTTCAGACCGCTGCTCTGGCGCAGCAACTTCAACTTGAAAAATCCGTCATAGGTTTTCTGAAAGGTGCTGCGTCCGATTCCTACCATCAGGTAGGGTGTGATACCGTAATCGACTCCCATGCGCATGCTGGCATTATCCAATCCGAAAAGCTCATAGAAACCCGTATTCAAGGTGCCGAAGCGATGGGATATCTTCACATCAAGAACTCCTTTCGCCACATTCTCGATGGAATGGCCATTGATGAGCCGGGTGGTTTTGAATATGGCGGTAGTGTAATTGACAGGGTCTTTTGCGGAAGCCTCCTGCTCAAGCTGGGCCATCAAATCGGTGGTGTCGCCGGTTTGCTGGGCATGGGAGCAAATTGCCGTCGCCGTCAGCCACAGTACCATCAATGCTTTTTTGGGCATGTTCATCGGTAGCGAATATTGTCAGGTGATTATTTCTGCTCGTAGGCGCAGTTGACAGAAATTTCGATTGATTTGGAGATATTGGCTTCAACCATTTTTGGTACGGCTACCTTATAATCCGCCAGCAGGATGCTGAACTTGGATGTGGCGGTCAATTTTCCCGATTTTACCGTCAGGACACCCGGCACGGTGATTTTCTGCGTGACGCCGTGCAAGGTCAATTCACCGGAGACAGTAACCTTGTAATCACCGTCCTTCTTCAGGCTGATATTGGCGGCATCGGCTAATTTACCGTTGAAGGTGGCCTTGGGATATTTTTCGCTCTCCATGTAGTTCTCGTTGAAATGCTCCTCCATCAGCGCCTTTTCAAAATGAAAGGATTTCACCATGAGTGAAAATTTGAAATCGCCGGAGGGCAGGGAGAGCACGCTCATCACCTGGCTATTCTTCGCATCGATATTCTCCATTGGTGTTTTGGAGAAAAAGGAAATCGTACCGTTCTTGGTAAAGAACTGCTGGGCATTCAAGCCTGCGGATAGAAGCAGGGCGAATACTGCTGAAAGGACGATTCTTTTCATAGCTTTTGACTTTGAGGTTAATTATTGGGGGCGCCGGCATCGATCCAGCACTTTAGTTTATTGATGTCCGACAGGGGCAGCGGGCCCGACGGGGGCATGGACTTCTGCACCACGCAGCGCACATTGATGCGGTCTTTCGCTGCGCTGATCTGCGCATAGGTCTGCAGGATCACGCCACCGGCCGCAGTAACATCATGACAGCCGCTGGTTGCACACTTGCCGCTCATGATCGGTGAAATATCCGCACTGAACTTTGCGGCAACGGTTGTGCAATCCACAGGCTGGTTGGAACCGGGATACAGCAATTCCTCCTTATCGTAATAGCATGAACTGAACGACAGAACGGCAAGAAAGGCCGCCATCAACGTGATTGGGGAATAGGCTTGGTAAGAGGCTCGCTTAGGCATATGCTACGATCACTTTGGATGAAACTAATTATTCGGCGCACCGGCTTCCACCCACTTCCGGATCACCGCAATTTTGCAATCACTGAGCTTCGCCTGGTTCTTCGGCATCGGGTAAGGGCCGGTATGGTTGATACTCCGCATCAGATGTCCATTGTCGGCCTCTTGTTTCAATGCATCGTAGGTGCTCAGATCAATGCCCGCTCCGGAGGGCGCGGCACCGGTATGACAGCCCAGGCAGTTGTTTTGGAGGATGGGCACCACGGCAGCACCGTAAGTGAACACAGAACTGTCGCAACCTGCGTTGCAGTTGGCATCATTCCGAGCGCCCTCATTGATCCACAGGGCAATGAGATTTTTTTGCGCAGCAGTCAGCGAGCTGAACGGCGGAGGAGGCATCCGGTCGCTGCTGTTATCCATAATTGACTCATATATCCTGCTCCGACCGGCGTTACCGGGCACGATTCCTCTTCGCATGATGTTCGCATAACTGTCGAGCACATATCCGTTGGCAGCTGTGGACGCATTATGGCAACCCGAACGGGAACAATTGCTTTGAAAAATAGGCAGTATTTCCTGAGAGAAGCAAACGGTTCCTCCCGCTCCGCCGCCTCCCGGATTTACAGGTATCTCATGCTTACAGGCATTCATGAAAATCAAGAGCAAAAATCCTGACAATACTTTTCCGGAATTTTTCATGTCCATTAAGGTTTATTTACCGGGTAGCACCTGTTCAGATATACATCGCCGGGTATTCCCATGTCGGCATCACCTTGCCCGATTCCGGAGCAAATGCCTTTTAAAGTGACTGCGCTGCCTGAATCCGCTTTTTCCATTTTTACCTCCATGGTGCAGTTGATGTAGGCGCCCGGCAAAGCCGTTTCCAAGGTAATCACCTGCTGTTCCTGCTGATTGACTGCTTGACCGTGCACTGTACCGGTTACCTCCACCACTTTCTCCTGATACTGCATCTTTGCGGTAGCGGAATCCTGCGAAAAGAGTTTATAAAATGAAACTGCGTCCACAACCTCGGCCTTTGCATCGGCCACATTCGCATGCGGCTTATTCCACATGCGGTAGCCGATGAAAAAAGCAGCAATAACCAGTCCCAAAAAAAATATGGCAATTTTGGTGCCCTTTTTGTCCATGGCTGCTATTTTGGAATAAAGTTAAGCTTTTGAATGAAAAGGAGATCCTGCAATCAATCCTAATGCGGGAACACGACTATCATAGGTCACAACAGCAATATCACCAAGTCTATGGCCTGTAACTTCAATATTGATTGAGGAGAAACCGATCGGGCTGCACGAAGGTTCTGCAGGCCATTTTAAAAGAAGGAATCCTATGCCTGGGCAGGAGGCCCCCCGAAAGTGAAGGGCAGTTCAATCTGCTCCATATCCTGTATGGTACCGTTGACCGCCTCGAACTTCTTCACATTGTCGATCATGGCTTTCATGAAGCGCTTTGCATGGAAAGGCGTAAGGATGATCCGGCTCTTCACCCTGCTTTTTGGTGTTCCGGGCATCACATTCACAAAGTCGACCACAAATTCGGCATGGCTGTGGGTGATGATGGCCAGGTTGGCATATACTCCTTCGGAGATTTCCTCGGAAATTTCGATATTCAACTGGTTGTTCCCGGGGGCTTGTTCGTTGTTGCTCATATGCAGATAAATAAAGAGCCCTTTGCAGGGCTCTTGAGTTGAAAAGAGTTTTATGAATTAACGCGGACGCACATACTGGAGTATCTCAGTAATTCTACGCTGACCACCAGCCGCCGTCCAACCATAGTTCAGGTTGAAGGTTTTGGTAGCAGGGTTATAGGTGCAGTCGTAGGGCGAGGTGTCAGGTCCCACTGTCGCGCTTGGTGCTGCAGAAAGGGTTACAACATTAGTGCTGGGATTAACCTCAAAGCGCATTTTAACACCGGTAAAATACGTAAACCCACCTGCGGTTGAATTGAAAACTATTACGCTCTCTCCTACGTTACCACCATAATCACGGTTCAGGGTATTTGAACCGGTAGTCACCAGATCACACAAAAGATCACCGCCGGTGCTTGTAGTTCCAAATGGCCCAACGAGCGCAGCGTTGGTAGGGTGAAAGAAAGTTCCGGAGACTTTATAAACTCCATCCCACTTATTTTTAACTCCGATTTCCACTACCATAGAGCTTTCAATAGCAGCTATCCGGGTATTGGGGTCCACACTGATGATGGTGAAACCCATGGCATAACGCGAGTTCAAATCAAGAGCCAGCGCATTGTTGAGTGTCAGCTTGATGGTTTTCGAAATCTGGCCGGGTTCCAAAACCACTTCATAATTGTTGCCAACTACTGGAATAGAATTGTCGATGGAGAAAGATCCTGCAGGCAGCGGATTAAAACTTGAATTGTAGGCACTGGCCGCACCCGGGTCGTCTTTTACAAGCACAATGAGTTTCTTGTTCAGGTCTGCATTGTTGGCGGCATCGCGACGGATATCTACCATCGCAAGCACCTGAGGTGTATTGACCAGATCTATATTGATGACCTTGTACCCGGAATTATATCCGCTCGCAGTGTCAGCCAATCCACCATAAAACTTGATTATAGACTGTCCACGGTCGCCCATCGGTTCAGGTGCGATTACTTTCTTACAGCCGGTACCCAAAAACAAGAAAGCCAGCAGAACAAGGCAGGAATTTGATAAAATATGCTTCATGATTTATTGATTTAACAGATTTAACATTATTAACGGTCCCACCAAACGCGCCCGTCCTGGGTATCTCCGGCAACGGCGCCGGGAGGGGTTGGAACCGGAAGGGGAATGGCAGCAGCAGCGGCTTGAACATTCAACCGGTTGGTACTGTAATCGTTCTGGCCGTAATTGTACCGGCGGGGGATTTGTTTCGTTGAATTGGTGGCATCCTGGGCAGGTGTCAATTCGGGGTAGCCTGTCCGACGCCACTCACACCAGCCTTGTAACCCGTCGGGATAAAGGGCGACGTAGCGCTGAATGGCAATTTTCTTCAGATTATCGGTACCATAAGTAACCAACGGGTTGCTGAGGAACGTGGATACGGCAGTTGCCGGAATACCCCATTGCGTGAAGGATGCGGTGATAGCTTTTTCATAAAGCACACTTGCGGTCAATCCGGTGGTAACCCACTCACGCTCGCGTGCTTCGGCCATGGCAAACAATACAGCAGCGGCATGAATCAGGTTGACGGTGCTGTTGGATTGGCGGAAGGTGGGACCTAATACTTTGGAATAGGTTGTAGAATTGCTGGCAAACCAGTTGTTCATAAATGTGGCGCGGTCGCGTCCATAGGGCACACCATTGTCGCTGCTGCCGAAAGCGCGGTCCGACTGGCGGCGATCGCCCATACTATTGAGCAATTGAACGAAACCCAGGCTTTCACCCAAGTCATCACGCGCATCGTAAGTTGCGAACCAGGGGCTGCGGAAATTACCCCCGGGATAGGCGATTTTGAAATTGAAACTGTTGTCATCAATAACTCCTGCCGGGTGACTCAGGGCGTTCCGGAACTGGATGGCCGCGAACTCCGTATCGCCGCTGAATCGTTTACTGAGTCGGAGAGCCATCAGCAAACGGATAGAATTGGCCAGCTTCTTCCACTTGGAGATATCGCCGTTGAAGGCCAGGTCTCCCTTGACCGGCTGTCCGTTTTCTTCGAAATTGTCAACAACCGAAGTGAGGTCGGCGATGATGCCTTTGTAAATATCTTCCTGCTTGTCGTATTTCGGAAAGATGTTGGAAATGGTGAGCGCCTCTGAATAAGGGATATCGCCCCAGGCATCGGTGATCGTCCAGAAATAGTAAGATTTCAGAATCGTGGCAATCGCCTTCTGGTTTTGGAGCGACCCGTTGACACTTGCGGAAGCCGGGTTATTGTTGCAGGTAATGATGATGTTCTGGCAATCGAACATAGCCCCGGCATATATTCCGTCAAAATCAAACTGCGGCGTGCTGTAGAGGGAAACACCGGGATACTGGGTTTCAGAAAAATACTGGCAGTAGTATCCGGGGTTCTGCTGACTGGCCCGGCCAGCGACACCGGCAAGGACATTGCTCAGCAAAGCCGCGGTGTTCGGTGTGGTCGTCGCATTGGGATTGACATTGGTATTGCCAAAGTCCTTGAGCTTTTCGCAACCGGTCATCAGCGTGAATGCGGCCAGCAAAAGAGACCAACTTGTTATTTTTAATGCTTTCATCTTGTTTGTATTGAGATTGTCTGTGCTTATTATGAATTAGAATCCGATTTTGAGGTTAACTCCGATTGAACGGGTTCCCGGCAGCTGGCCATCCTCGCCGTAAACGCTGTTGATTTCGGCGGGGTCGAAATCCTTGGTTTTGGCATATATGAGCCATGGGTTGCGGGAAACGATGGAGAACGTTGCATTCTGGATGAAACGGCCCATCTTCAGCCTGTTCACGGGAATGCGGTAACCGAAGCTCAGCTCACGGAGTTTCACAAAAGTCAGGTCGTAGATGTAATCATCGAAAATATTGCGGTTCACCAGGCTATGGAAATAATTCTGGGCATCCACATAATGGGTCACAGGTTTTCCTGTCTCGTCTACACCGGTGACCTTGACGCCACCGCCGTCGGCAGGAGCGTCACGGATGGAATTGCCCTTGTCATTGATGGTTGCGGTACGCGCCAACAGACCTGAGAAGGAACCCCACATGTCGGACAGGGAGAAGAACTTGCCGCCGACCTGATAGTCAATATTCACATTGAAAACGAAGTTTCTGAAAACATTGAATGTGTTTTGCACACCGCCGGTATAATTGGGAAGCACGGAGCCGAAGAACACCGGTGCATCCGCTTTGATGGGAAGCCCGCCGGCGTCGAGTACCTGCTGTCCGTTGATACGCTTAACACCAGAACCATACATCATCCCCCACTGTTGTCCGACCGCGTTGACCGTGTAGGGAGGCTCGATGCCATTGAAAGATGCACCTCCTGAGAAGGCGAGCTGATCAACACCCGGAGCGATGGCAGTAACCACATTTTCCAATTGCTTGCTGAAAGTTGCGCTGATATCCCATCCGAAATTCTTGGATGCGATGGGCTTGGCAGTGAACTGCACATCGATGCCCTTTCTGCGTGTGCTTCCGAAGTTGCCGCGAACCACCGTCACGCCGGAGGTTCCGCTGACCTGACCGCTGATAGGAGCTTTCTTGTCCTCTCCGATGTAGTAGGTTACGCTCAGACCCAGACGGTTCTTGAGGAAGCGAAGATCAACACCAAACTCGGTTGTGGAAGCCAGGGCTCCGGTCAGCTTGCTGTCGGGCAGGGTATTCGGAGTACCCATCAGGCCATTTCCGTTCCAGGTTTGGGTGTTGAGCGTATAGTTCACTGAAAGTTCATAAGGAGAAAGGAAGCGGGTCACTTCACCATAGGAAGCACGCACCTTGCCGTAACTGAGCCAGGGGAGGGCGTCTTTGGTAAGGTCGCTGAAAACAAAACTGGCACCATAGGTCTGGCTGAAAAGACTTTTTCCAACAGGCAATGTTGATGCCCAGTCATTACGCGTTACAAACTCGAAGAAGAGCATGTTTCTCCAGCCCAGGTCGCCACGAAGAAATACGGCTCGCCTTTTTTCTTCGCTGCGTGTATTGGAATATCCGATGGGATTTACGGAGTTGCTCAGGGCGAAAAAGTTGGGTACTGAAAAACCGCCAAGCGTATTGGCAAATATGTTCTTGCCCGAAATTTTGGTGATTTCAATACCGGCATTGGCATTGATCTGGAAATCCTTTATTTTTTTACGGTAAGAAGCTACTCCTTCGTAAACATTCCTGTTGGAGTAGGTTTGCCCGGTTCCATACATGGCCTTCCCGTTGTTGGCGCCTGTTCCGTCAACATATGAATTGTTGATAGAGGCCTGGCCTGCACTGATCTGAAGTATGCTGTTGATGGTGCGCTCCTCGTTGGTGGTAAGTTGTTGCTTACGGTAGGTGGCGCGGAAAGAGAAGTCGTTGTTGAACTTGTAGGTCAGTGACAGATCGCCGAACAGTCTGTCGCGCTGGTTGACAAATGAGATGTTGTTGTAATAGGAGTAAGGATTATACCAGAAGTTACCGCGGTAAAAATTATTGGGAGAAGCAGGATTAAACGAATTGGGGTTCGCGTGGTTCCAGCTGGCAAG
This sequence comes from Ferruginibacter sp., assembly GCA_044238165.1. Taxonomy (GTDB): domain Bacteria; phylum Bacteroidota; class Bacteroidia; order Chitinophagales; family Chitinophagaceae; genus Ferruginibacter. The sequence continues at coordinate 13,526 of JBIIDU010000008.1, forward strand.
TACGCCCTCAGGACTGGTCAGGTTTTGCAACTCTCTCAATTTACCCATGTCCAGGTCACGGTGGAACCAGGAGTTGAAGTTTCCGGTGGAGTTATTGGAGTACCCGTCGTCGTTCTCGGCGTTGCTGCGCTGCGAAAGGTAGGTGATGTTGGTGCTGAACATCAGATGCGAGTTCAGGTCATAGGAGGCATTGATGTTGAAGTTGTGCCTGCGGAGATAGGAAGTTGGAATCAGACCCTTCATATCCTGGTTGGTGTAGGATACCCGGATACTGGATCCGTCGGTCACCTTGCTCAGGCTGATATTGTTCAGCAGTGTCACGCCTGTGTTGAAAAACTCACGGGCATTGTTGGGCTGGGGATTCAGAGAAGCCGTTTTTCCTGAATACTCAGTACCGGGGTACCATGCATACCAGGGAACATATTCCTGACCAACCATCCGGGGTCCCCAGCTGGCATCATCGGTATAGTCGGGATAGAATTTGCCGTCGAGCGACTTCCAGAAATCGGGCATTCCCGGCTGCCAGGTGAAGCGATTCATGTCATACGATCCGCCACCTGCGTAAGAATTCTGATAATTCGGCAGGATATAGATTTTATCGAATTGCACACCGGTATTGATGTCCACTCCAATACCCTTGGCGCCTTTCCTGCCCTTGCGGGTAGTTATAACGATGGCACCGTTGCTGCCATCGGGACCGAACAAGGCGGCAGCCTGAGGACCTTGAAGAACAGAAATATCCTCGATATCGTCGGGGTTGATATCATTGTTGCTGGCAATAATGGTTCCGTCCACCACATAGATGGGCGAAGAAGCGCCGCCACCGGCGTTGGACTCTCCACGCACACGAATATTGGTTTCACGACCCAGGGCTGCGGAAGACTGGCTTCTGACCTGGATACCGGAAACCTTACCGGCAAGCGCATTGTTTACATTGGTCTGGCGAATCGTGTTCAGTTGTTCACCGGTGATTACCTGGGCATTTGCCGAAACGCTTCGGGCAGTACGCTTGATGCCGAAAGCACTTGTTACCACAACTTCGGTAAGCGCTCCGGTTTTTTCCAGGGAAGTGGTTAAGAACTGTTGGTTGCCAATTACAACATCGGCACCCTTGAAGTTGGCGGAAGAAAACTCAAGCACATCACCCTCCTTCACCCGGATGGTATATGCACCCAGGGCATCGGCCTGAACGCCCGCTTTGGAGCCTTTGACCTTAACTGATGCGAACGCCACGGGAGCTCCATCCTTGTCGGTTACCTTTCCGGAAACAAGCCGGGTTTGTGCAAATGCCACTGCGGTACTGAACAATAGCAAAATGAACAATGATAAAAATCTTCTCATGTTTAGCTAGTTATAAGTTTGGTAGTATTTGAAGGTTGTAAAAATAGGGATATTTTGATTTGAAAAAAAATTGTGGGAAGGATGGCTGCTAAATGTGGGTAGGTAATTCCACAAATGGAGCATGGGGCATCAATGAAGGATGCTTAAAATAAGTAGCGCAGTTGAAAGGTTATATCTGTCTTCCGATCAACTTCAGCCAGATAAAAGCCCGATCCGGAATGAACCCTTGTGGGATAAAAAGTACCTGCAAAACGGAACCATAAACTTAATTTCCTGCCGATATCCCCGTTGACATTCAAATAGCAACGGTATCCTCTTCGATAAAAAGCAGGAACAGAGTAACTGAACAACACATCATTTTCGAATGCATATATACGGCTATCATAATCATCAGACTCGAAATACTGCAGCCTGATATTACCAGAAAAAGGCCTTTGCATAGGCTTATAAATTAAGTCAGCATAAATCAGATAACCTTCCTGTGCGGTTTTGGCTTTCCGGTTATACCATACCAGCTCCACCCTTTGGCGCAACAACAGAAAGCGGTTAAGCTTATAATTTAGATGCCAGCGCAAACCCTGCCTTGTGTAAGAGTCGGGGAATGTGGAAACCGCCTCTGAAATGGCCGATGCATTTTCCACCTTCGTCTCCGTCCGGTAACGAAGCGATAGTTCCAGCCTGCGGTCGGGGCGGTAATTCAATTGTGCCAGATAATCATGCCCCTGTGATGGGCCGTCAACCTGGTAGCGTAACCAGGGAAACCGATAAAAATCGGCGTAAGCGTCCAAACGCCAGCCTGGGAAGGGCCTCAGGGTAATTCCCGCATAAAATCCCCTTTCATTGGCCGGGCCGGAACTTTCCGTAAAGGCGTTGGCATACAGGGACCGGTATTTTTCAGAAATGTCCCGAAATACGAAACACAGGTCCGCCGAAGGATCCACACTGAGCACGGACCCCGCCAGCAAAGCATGGTGCAACCGGTAGTCTGTTGCCAATTCACCAAAAAGATGAATATTCCGGTGCGTGTAGCTGTAATCAACACTGTAATTCCCCCAGCGCTTCCCTGAAAGTGCATAAATATTATAGGGCGCAGAATTGCCCCTGATAGGAACACTGAAAAAATACTGCACCCCGTTCAGCCCGATTCTGCCTTTCCGGAAATCCCTGTTCAGGTTCCCTCCTGCCGTCAGCTGACGGAGCGCCCCCCTGTCGGCCAGCTCCGCATTTGTGCGGTGCAGCCCGCTTTGCTGGATGGAACTCACCCATGAAACATCTACACCGGAACCGGTATCGACAACACGGTTGGCATCCCTATTTCTCAGCGAGGCGAAAAGCGTCAAAGAACTGCGTCCTTTTGCCAGGGTCATACCCAAACCCCGGTGAAAATTGGACTCGCCTGCCGAACGGTAGGGACGAAGTACCGGAGACTGTCGCTTCACACCGGTGATCTCCGCACTCTTTCTGAAAGCAAAGCTTTGCCACTGGATCAGCCCCTGGCCCATATTCACCGTAAAGTCGCCCAGCGCCAGCGCCTGCACAATGCCGATTTTACGTAAAAACAGATGCGCACTGTAAAAATCAAAACCCTTTGCCTGGCTGCCGCGGAAAAATTCTTCTCCGGCATCTTTTTCTGCAGTCAACCCATACTGCAGCAAATTTTTATACTGGTATTGGTACCGTAGCAGATAACGCTGGGGCGAACCCCTGAAGGAACGCATGCCTGAAGCCGGATCCGGAATGAATCCGTCCGCCGGTTCGAACGATTGGCCCATCCTAACCAGCAATTGATGGGTACCCCCCTGCAATTTTTTCCGGAACTGCTCAAGAAATCCTGCGAGAGTTTTTACCGTGATATAGGGTCTGATTTTTTCAATGAGATCCGGCTCCCAGCCCGGCACCGCCTGCAACTCATAAACGCTGAGCAGTTCGCCGAGCCTTTTGCGGTACTGTAAAAAATTTTGAATCTGCAGCGGTGTTAGAAAAAAAAATTCAGAAAGTTCAGCCTCATCCGCTGTATTCAGGTTGAGGGGGGCGCGTGAATATTGTTCCAGATTCTGCCAGTTGCCGTCTTCCTGCGGTTCCCCATCTGCATTGAACTCAGTACTATTTTCCAGTTGCAGTGCGGAATGCGATTCGATAATTTGCACGGGAAGCTGCGCATGCGGAGAACTTACGGTGAGCAGGCAACACCCCAAGGCAAACATTCTTTTACGCAGAAAGTATTTTAGGATGGCGATTTTCCGCATGATCCGCGCCGATGTTTAAGGATTGAACTTTTGAAACGCTCCGGAATCCCTTCCCGGATAAGAAATCAGCATAAGCCCGGGCGTGAAACCCAGCAGCGGATGATAGGTCCCGGACAAATCCAAACGAATGCGGCCCCAGGCCAGCCCGAACCCCACAAAACCCGAATTGACTGCGGAGCTGATACCTGCCCGCACAAAAAAGCGTTGCTGGAAATGATACTGAAATCCCGCCAAAAGATTGACCGGAGCCTCCTCCTCTTTCAGCAGTTCTCCGCTTACATGAAATTTTTCCGAGGCATCGTAGCCGATTCCGAGTTTGAATGCAGAAGAAAGCCGCTCACCGCTTTTAAAAAAAAAGCCGCCTGCGGGGTTGTATAGATGCAATCCCGCAACCATCTTCGGCGCAACATGGAAGAGGGCGCCCAGTTCCACATTCATTGCAGCATCATTCACCACAAAAGGCACCCTATAGGCAACGCGGCTGAACTGTAACCCCACCGCTGCTTTGTCGCCCAGCCTGCGGGAATAGGCCAGACCCAAAGCTGTTTCATTATACCCCTCAAACCCGGAATAGCGGGCGATTAACCCAATCGCTCCCGACCTTACGGGCATCGCCGCGGCAAGATGATGCACCCCCAGTTCTGCCAGCAGAAAACGCCGTTCACTGTACACGCCCGCCCCCGTTTTCCGCACATAGGCCAGCGCTCCGGGTTGGGCAAGAGAGGAAAACACATCGCGCTGGTATTGGCTGTAAGCGCACCCGGCCGGATACAAGGCCGAAAGCGACTGGCGCAACGGTTGTGCGCTCGCATATGCATACGCGATGAACAGAACAGTCAGGGTGAGCAAAAAGCCGCGCAAGGGAAATGAATTTTGGCGCAAGATGCCCTACCTGCTCTTAAAACAAAAAGTCAAATAACCAATGGCCTGGAAGAAAATCCTCAGTGAAATCGGGTGAATCAGGCCAATCGAACCGGACTGTTGCCACTGCGGGAATGCGAATAAATCTTTAATCCTAATTTCGCACCATGCAATTACTCGACGGCAAAGCGGCTGCGCAGGCCATCAAAGAAAAACTCCGTCTGGAAACAGAAGAGTACACCCGGAAGACAGATCGGAAACCCCATCTGGCAGCGGTACTAGTGGGCAGCAACGGAGCCAGTGAAACCTATGTGAGCAGCAAGATCAGCAATTGCGAAGCGGTGGGATTCCGGAGTTCGCTGATCCGTTTCGACGAATCAATCAGCGAAGAGGAACTGTTGCAAACCATCGGCCGTCTCAATGCTGATGAAGATATTGACGGCATTCTGGTGCAACTGCCCCTGCCGAAACACATCGCTTCCGACAAAGTGATCCAACACATCGACCCGTCAAAAGATGTGGACGGGTTTCATCCTGTGAACGCCGGAAAACTGTTGCTGGGCCTTCCCGCATTCGTACCGGCCACACCATTGGGCATCATGCTACTGCTGGAACATTACCGGGTGCCCACCGAAGGGAAGCATGCGGTGGTCATCGGAAGAAGCAACATCGTGGGCCGGCCCATGAGCGTACTCCTCAGCCAGAACAAATACCCCGGGAACTGCACGGTAACGCTCTGCCACAGCCGCAGCGAAAACCTTGCTGCTTTCAGCCGGGAGGCAGATATCGTAGTGGCCGCACTTGGCATTCCGCGCTTCCTGAAAGCCGATATGGTCAAAGAAGGTGCCGTTGTCATCGATGTGGGCATCACACGGGTGCCCGACAGCTCCAAAAAAAGCGGCTTCGCCATCCGGGGAGATGTGGATTTCGAGACCGTAGCTCCACGCTGCAGCTACATTACACCGGTGCCGGGCGGAGTCGGACTGATGACCATCGCGGCCCTGCTGACCAACACACTCAACGCTGCGAAATCGAAAGCGCCAACATCCTAAGCACGCAACAAATATGGACAATCTTACGCAGCCAGAAGATGTGCTTCCCGTAATGGAACACTTTTACACCGTCCAGGGTGAAGGGCACCACCAGGGATCGGCGGCCTATTTCATACGGCTGGCCGGTTGCGATGTGGGCTGCGTATGGTGCGACGTGAAGGAAAGCTGGCAGGAAGATGGGCACCCACGGTATCGCATAAACGATTTGACAGAGGCCGCCCGTGCGACTCCGGCTGAAATTGTCGTCATCACCGGTGGCGAACCCCTGATGCACCGGCTCGATGCGCTGACAAAGGCGCTGCAGGATTGCGGATTCAAAACACATATTGAAACTTCCGGCGCACACCCGCTCAGCGGCTCCTGGAACTGGATCTGCCTCTCCCCGAAAAAATTCAAACCCCCGCTCCCTGAAGTGCTTGCACAAGCCCACGAACTCAAAGCCGTTGTATTCAACGCGTCCGACTTTGCATGGGCGGAGCAAAATGCCGCAAAAGCAGGGCCGCACTGCCGGCTCTTTCTGCAACCCGAATGGGGGAAATCGGAAAAAGTGACGCCATTGATTGTCGACTATATCAAACAAAATCCCCGCTGGCAACTCTCCCTTCAGATACACAAGTACATCCATGTACCCTGAAAAAAGATTGAAGGCAACAGCGTCAAAAAATCGCCCGCTTTTCTTTTTAACAGCCCCACACTGCAAAAAAGTTTCTTTCTGATTACCTTCACGCTACAAGTCAGGATATGAAACAATCCACCCCGATAAGAAAAACGGTTCAGCTGACCCTGTTAATGCTCTGCACTGTTTTCCAGCATACGATTGCCCAATGGTACAATCCGGAAAAAGTGAGTAAAAAAGTGGCCGACCTCTACAACCAGGCCTACAATGATGCGAGCGAAGGCAGATACGCTGAAGCGATTGCCGGTGTGAAAAAATGCATTTCAATCGACAACCGCTTCGTTGACGGTTACCTGACCCGTGCAGGCATCTATGCCGACCAGCGCAAGTATGATTCCTCCGTGCGAGATTTTGAAAAAGCCCTGGACCTGGATTCCGTTTACAGCCGGCAATACCGCCTGCCCTACTCCATTTCGCTGGCCGGCACGGGACAGTTTGAAAAAGCGCTCGGCCAGGTGAACCGGTTCCTGGAAGATCCCTCGCTCAACGAACAAAGCAAAAAAGCCGGAGCTTACCGGCGTTCGGTTTATGCATTCGCCCTCGAACACGCAGGTCGCCATCCGCAAGGCAATTATGTGTTCGCGCCGGTGAACCTGGGCGACAGCATCAACTCCCCGCTTCCGGAATACTATCCCTCGATCACAATTGATGGCCAAAAGCTCATATATACACGACGGCAAGCGAGAGACGAAGATTTTTTTGAAAGCAGGCTGCTCAACGGAAGCTGGTCGGGCAGCCAGCCGCTGGAGGGCAAAGTGAACACCAACCTCAACGAGGGTGCACAAAACATTTCGCAGGACGGGGAATGGATCGTATTCACCGGATGCAATTATCCTGAAGGGGAAGGAAGTTGTGACCTCTACATTTCCTATAAAACAAAAAACGGATGGTCGGAACCGGTGAATCTGGGTGCAGCCATCAACACCACCGCCTGGGAGTCGGCACCCAGCCTTTCGCCCGACAAACGCGACCTTTATTTCAGCAGCAACCGACCCGGCGGATTCGGCGGAAAAGATATCTGGGTAACCCACCGGAACGAGAAAGGTCGCTGGAGTCAGCCCGAAAACCTGGGGGCCACCATCAACACGGAAGGTGAAGAAAGCTGTCCCTTCATGTATGCCGACAACCAGACCCTGTTCTTCAACAGCAGCGGACATCAGGGTTATGGCGCCACCGACCTGTTCTTTGCGAAAAAAGACAGTACGGGCGAAGACTGGACCCGTCCTGAAAATCTGGGGTATCCCATCAATACGATTGACGACGAAGGTTCGCTCATTGTGGCGGCCGACGGAAAAACGGCCTACTATGCCAGCGAACGCAGCGACTCCCGGGGCGCGCTTGACCTCTACCGCTTCCTGCTGCCCGACGACATGCGCCCGCCAGCCACCTTCTGGGTGAAAGGCCGTGTTTATGACGCAAAAACACGCGAAGGATTGCCTTCGACCGTGGAACTTACTGATTTGAATACACGAAGAATAATCAGCCGGCTGCAAACCGACGAACTGGGCAACTATCTCACCACCCTGCCGGTGGGCAGTCAGTACCTGTTCAATGTGAACAGGAAAGGCTATCTGTTTTTCTCCGAAAACTACCGCCTTGAACGGGAGCAAACCGACTCCTTCTTCACCGCCGACATCCCCCTGCAACCCATCGAACCCGGAGCAGTGATCGTTCTCAAAAACATTTTCTTCGAAACCAACAAATCGACGCTCAACCCTGCATCCCGTATCGAACTCGACAAAGTGGTGCAACTGATGACCGACAATCCGACCATGAAGATCCTGATCAGCGGCCACACCGACAATGTGGGCAAAGCGGCCGACAACACCAAACTTTCACTCGACCGGGCACAGGCGGTAGTCAACTACCTGCTCGGCAGCCAGAAAATCGCCAAAGAACGCCTTACTGCCAAGGGATGGGGTGCCGCCAAACCCATTGCCGAAAACAGCACTGAAAGCGGTCGTGCCCGAAACAGGCGCACCGAACTGGAAGTAACGGGCAACTGATTGCGCTAAGGAACAGAGCAGGAATTCCCTCAGGCCTCTCTGTTCTCCACCGTGCGGAAAAAAACATTCCCATCCGGTGAATTTCCGCATAAGTATTGTGTTTGCCGATGGAATTTGCCGGCTCTTAATTCCGCCGGCATGTATCGCGATCTTCTTTACCAGCTTGCGCTGAAACTTGTTCCGCATATCGGCGACATCCACACCAAAGTGCTGGTGAAGAAATTCGGAACGGCGGAACAGATTTTCCACGCACGCAAAAAAGACCTGGAGCATACGGAGGGCATCGGTTCGGTGCGTGCATCGGCGATCAAAAATTTCCGTGGCTTCGGGAGTTGTGAAAAAGAAATCGCTTTTTTGGAAAAATATTCCGTCCGCCCGCTGTTCTTCACATCAGAAGATTATCCGAAACGGCTGCAACACTGCTATGACAGTCCGGCCCTGCTCTTTTACAAAGGCGATACGTCGCTGAATCCGGAAAAAGCTGTAGCCATCGTGGGTACCCGCAACCACTCCGATTACGGCAAATGGGTTTGTGAAAAACTTATTGAGGAACTCAAGCCGCATGGGGTGCTTGTCATCAGCGGACTGGCATTCGGCATCGACACCATCGCACATAAGACGGCACTCAGGCAAGCAATGAAAACAATCGGTGTGCTTGCCCATGGGTTGCACGGCATTTATCCCGTCCAAAACAAAAGCCTGGCCAAGCAGATGACCCAGGCAGGCGGTTTGCTCACAGAATTCTTCAGCGACACCGAACCCGAAAAGATGTTCTTTCCCAGAAGAAACCGCATCGTAGCAGGACTTAGTGATGCGGTGGTAGTCATTGAAACCAAAGAGAAGGGCGGTTCGATGATCACCGCGGAGCTGGCCAACAGTTATAACCGCGATGTATTCGCCATCCCCGGAAGATGCAACGATACCCGGAGTGAAGGCTGCCATTACCTTATCCGGAGCAACAAAGCGGCGCTGATTACCGGAGCGGACGATCTCCTGAATATGATGAACTGGCTTCCTGTATTAAAACCGCCGATAAAAAAACAAAGGGAATTGTTCATCGAACTCTCTCCGGAAGAGCACAGCATCATCAGCCTGCTCCGGGAAAAAGAACAGGTGCACATCGACGAATTGTACCTGCACAGCGGACTCAGCAGCAGTGCCACAGCAGCCACATTGCTGCAACTGGAAATGAACGGAATCGTGGCATGTATGCCGGGCAAGGTGTATAAGCTGTGCTGAAAGAGCGCATAAAGCAAAGAAGGTTTCAGCGCATGACTTTGAGAAGATCACCATCCCAGCCGGGAAAAAGTTTCTTCTCGTTGTTCAAACCCAGATGTCCGGTGGCCACAGCATTGAAAAGGCTCCGAAAATCGGTGCTTACAGGCAGGTCGCGGCCATCCGCCAGGTTCTCCGGAGCCAGACTGCCCACTTCACCCAGCACCCGCCCCCCCCGAACTCCGTTGCCGATAACAAAGGCACAACTGGCCCGGCCATGATCAGTACCTCCCGTTCCGTTTTGTTTGACGGTACGCCCGAATTCGGTGGAAGTGAGGATACAAACCTCATCCTGCAAACTTCCCAGATCGTTCCAGAGGGCGGCAATACTTTGCGCAAAATCGGCCGCGTTGCGCGCAAAAGTACCATTGGCAGTCCCCTGATTGAAATGCGTGTCCCATCCCCCGCTCTCCGCAAATGCCACCTGAAGGCCCAGATCCATTTTGATCAGCTGTGCAATCTGTTTCAGGGAACTCCCCAGCTGCGACTCAGGATACTGCACTCCCGGCAAGGGCCTGTAATTTTTCAAATCGGTTTTGTTCAGCATCTTCATCGCATCGAAACTTTCCTGTCCTGTTTTGCTGAGCAACTCCGATGTGGTATGGTCGTATAGTTCTTCAAAACTACGGGCGGCTATACCGGAAGCGGAAGACATACCGCCGCGGCCTATGGACAGATCCTGCAACCGGCTCACGGCAACCGCATCGACATCACCATACAGCGAGCGGGGCATTGCAGCAGTCAGGCTCACTGCCCGCAACGGCGAGGCATCGGCGCCAAGCAGCCCTGCGGCACGGTTCAGCCAACCGCTCGGAGTGCCTTTACTGAAGGGCGTTCCACTTTCCATATAATCCTGCGCGTCGAAATGGCTGCGGGTGTTATTAGGAGAACCCATTCCATGTACTATTGCCAGCCGCCCATCGCGAAACAGCGGTAAAAACGCACGGAAGGAAGGATGCAAACCAAAGCGGCCATCAAGATCGTCTAGGCCGGCCTTACCAGCCTGCTTCGTGGCATCCATGAACAGAGTGGGGCGGGCGCTGCGAAAATTTGTATCGGTAAAAGGGCTCACAGCCATCAGTCCGTCCATAGCGCCCCGCTGAAAAATGAATACCAGCACTTTCTTCTTTTTGTACAACTTGCTCCATCCCTCGAATGACGCCGCCCGGGCAAGGAAAGCCGGAACGCCGCCCATACCGATGCCGAAAAGCGCGAGGCCGGCCTGCTGCAGAAATAACTTTCGGTTGCTCATAAAAATATTTTTCAGCGCCTTTGAAATTCCGGTGAGCCGATAATGATACCGGTAACCTGTGCAAGCGTCGCTTCAATTTGGTTCAAGGAGGCAGAAGGAACTTGTCCAGGTTCTTTTGAGAAGCCTTTGTCCATATGCCCGTCGTCCTTCGCTTCAAACATTCCTTGCTGCAAAGCCGGATTGTCTTGTTGCTTTTTTGAAGCGGCTGCGGCAACTTTTTGTTCCAGTCCGGGCGCGTTGAGCAAGGGAGCCAGTCTTTTCATTGTGGCATCGGGTTTCCGACCGGGCATAAGCAAGCCGCAATAAACACGCAGGGCCGCTGCGGCACTTTCCGGTTCGTGATTGTGGTTGAGTGCAGAAAGATTGAATCGAATACCCTCAACTTTTCCGGATGCGAGCGTCAATCCGAAATTCATGCGGTTGATGATGGCGCCGCTGTTGATCCAGAACTGCCCCTTGTCCGGATACCCGGTTGGCGCCTGATACGCATAAAGCGGTTGCCCCATCTTACTGATCCAGCGGTTGAGGTCGGTTGCCGAACGGATATCCGCATCGAGAGCACGGACAGCGCTGATGGCCAGTTCAAAAGGCGATTTGGTTTTTTGATTTTTCGCAGCCCCGGTCCAGAATTCGACGGCAGATACCATTGTTTTCAAAACAACAGCGATGTCGCCGCCGCTTTGGATAAACGCCGAAGCCATCTTGTCCACCAAAGCCGGAGACGGATTGTCGCTTACAAAACGGGTCGCCAGTTTCCGGCTGATGAAACGGGCCGTGGCCGAATGTTCAGCCAGCAATTGCAGCAACTGAACACCTTCTTCATATCCCCCTCCTGCAGCAAATCTTTTACCCAGAACCGTTTTCTCTTTTTTATCGTGCAACGGGGCAGCGAACAAAAAGTCACCCTTACGTACAAAGCCCTGCTGTGTCAGCCTTTCTTCTCCAATCCGATCAACCATCCTGCGGATAAACCCATTTTCAGCTTGCGGAAAAATC
>JBIIDU010000113.1:0-7625 GCA_044238165.1 Ferruginibacter sp.
TCGACCCCGGTGTGGTTGATGAAATCGTTCAGGGAAAAGTATGATTGGATTTTAGTAGCGCTTTTACGGAGGCCTTCATGTCCAAAGACACGATTTTTGACCGGTGATGGCAGCAGACTTCCGGTCGGTTTTTATATGAGCAGGAGTTTACAGATCAACCAGAAATGAAAGCAGCACATATCCTTGCCTTACTGAAGAAAGAAGTATTGCTCGAATTCCGGCAGCGGCATAATCTGTATGGCTTGCTCCTCTATATTTCTTCAACCGTATTCGTACTCTATCTGGCAATGGGAGAATCGGCCGCAGAGATCTGGAATGCGCTTTTCTGGACCATCCAGCTGTTCATTTGTGTGAATGCCGTTGCAAAAAGTTTTTTGCAGGAAGAGAGCGGGCGGATGCTCTACTATTTTTCGCTGTTTTCGCCGGTTGAATTCATTGTCGCCAAAACGGTTTATAACGCAGTATTGATGTTGTGCATGAGCCTGATTGCGCTCCTGTTGTTTTTTCTTTTTTTAGGAAATCCGCTGAGTTATCCGTTCCGCTTTGTCGGTACGGTTTTACTGGGGGGTGTCAGTATCAGTCTTGTCTTTACCCTGATGAGCGCCATTGCCGCCAAGGCCGGGCAAAATGCCGCATTGATTGCCATAATGGGATTCCCGTTGATTCTGCCTATGTTGCTCATGCTGATGCGCCTCAGCAAGTCGGCTTTCAGCGAAATCTTCCGGGAGGGTGCTTTGCTGCAACTGGTGCTGCTGGTTCTGGCCCTCGACCTGCTTGTGGCTGTTTTGTCCGTGCTGCTGTTCCCATACTTGTGGAAAGAATAGGCCGATTGCATCAGGTGGCTCCGGATTGCCTCTAATGCAAACTGCAATTATGCCCTCTTTCGTATTCAAATATTTATTGCCCTCTTTTACCCTTTACCCTAACTTTGAACCCTCAAAATAAATGTCCAATTGAAGAAGGGCTGGTGGAAGTTTACAGGGGTCTTGCTGCTTGTCTATACGATCTTAGGCGGCTTTCTGCTGGATGTGCCCCGACTTCCCATTCTGAACGAAACCATACGCAACCTTTATTTCCATGTCGCCATGTGGATGGTGATGATGGTATTGTACGGCGTTAGTTTCGTCTACAGCATCCGTTATCTCCGCACATTCAGCTTGCGTGATGACATTTTCGCGCGTCATTTTGCAGGAACGGCATCGGTATTCGGACTGCTCGGCTATCTGACCGGCGCCATCTGGGTGTCGGTGACCTGGCTGACCGACCAGCATCAGACCATTGGCAGTGTCATGCGCGAGCCCAAGTTGTTGGGTGCGGCCATTGCCCTGCTCATTTACGGCGCTTATTTTGTGTTGCGCGGCTCTTTCACCGATATCGACAAAAGGGCCCGCGTCAGTGCCGTGTTCAATGTGTTTGCCTTCATCATGCTTTTCCCCTGCATCTGGATCCTGCCCCGTCTGGTGGGCAGCCTGCATCCCGGAGCTCCGGGGAGCGACAGCGGAAATCCGGCGCTTAATTTCAAAGATATCGACAGCCGGCTGCGGATGGTTTTTTATCCTGCCGTGCTCGGCTGGACCCTCCTGGGCATCTGGATTTCCACCCTGCATGTGCGGTGGAGCCTGATGCAGGATAAAGTGTTATTGACCAAACCTGTATTGAAGTAAATACCAAACGTATTGCGCATGATGATGAAACGGAAAATCAGTCGGGCATTGTTGCTCTCGGTGTGCATGTCGCCGGTTGGCCGGTTGCTGGCCCAGCAACAGCCGGTAGAGATGGCAGATGCCATGCGGAGCAACGGAAAAATTTATATCGTGGTGGCGGTATGCCTGACCATTCTGACCGGATTGTTTCTTTATGTGTGGCGTCTCGACCGGAAAATAGCGCGTATGGAAAAAGAAGGATGACCCGAAACGCGGAAAAACCGGTCAGCCCGTTCAAGCGGTTTTTTCCGGAATGCCTTTCACCCTAAATTGCAAAAACATAACCATTGCCATTGGTTATTTATTGATAACAACGATTGCTAAACCAATTTTTATGTCAGCAGAAAATTCTTACAGTTTTTTTCAGAGTGTGGAAAAAAGTTTCGACAAGGCCGCCAAATTCACCAAGTGGGAGAAAGGCCTGCTGGAGCAGATTAAAGCCTGCAACAGTGTGTACCAGATGCGTTTCCCCGTACGCCGCGACGATGGAACCATTGAAGTGGTTGAAGCGTACCGGGTACAGCACAGCCAGCACAAGAGCCCCTGCAAGGGCGGTATCCGCTTCAGCGATGAGGTGAATCAGGATGAAGTGATGGCCCTCGCTTCCCTGATGACCTATAAATGCGCCATTGTGAACGTGCCCTTCGGCGGAGGGAAGGGGGGCTTGAAAATCAATCCGAAGAAATATTCGGTGTATGAGCTTGAAAAAATCACTCGCCGTTATACATCCGAACTGGTCAAGAAGAATTTCATAGGCCCGGGTATCGATGTGCCTGCTCCGGATTACGGTACCGGTGAGCGCGAAATGGCCTGGATTGTGGATACCTATGCCTCACTCAAGCCCGGTGAAATTGATGCGGCCGGTTGTGTGACCGGAAAGCCTATCACCCAGGGCGGTGTACGTGGACGCCGTGAAGCCACAGGGCTTGGGGTATTTTACGGAATCCGTGAAGTGTGTAACATGCCGGAAGTGATGAACAAGCTCGGACTTCCGCTGGGCATACAGGGCAAGACTGTTGTGGTGCAGGGCCTCGGCAATGTAGGTTACCACAGTGCGAAATTTTTCCGAGAAGGCGGAGCGAAAGTCATCGCCATTGCTGAATACGAGGGTGCTATTTATAAAGCGGATGGCATCAATGAGGAAGAGCTGTTCCAGCACCGCAAAGCCACGGGAAGCGTGCTGAATTTCCCCGGTGCTACCAACCTGGCGAAGAATACCGATGCGCTGGAGCTCGAATGTGACATCCTGATACCCGCAGCGCTGGAAAACGTGATCAATGGTGACAATGCTCCGCGTGTAAAGGCCAAGATCGTGGGCGAGGCCGCCAACGGCCCCTGCACGCCTGAAGCCGATGACGTATTTGCGCAAAAAGGTATTGTCTGCGTGCCCGACATGTACCTGAATGCCGGCGGGGTGACCGTCAGCTATTTTGAATGGCTGAAGAATCTGAGCCATGTGCGCTATGGCCGGATGGAGAAGCGTTTCAATGAGAACATGAACCAGCAGATCATCGGACAGATTGAAGAGTTGACCGGAAAAAAGGTCTCTTCGGAGAAAAAAGGAATGATTGTCCACGGTGCCGACGAGCAGGAACTGGTGCACAGCGGACTGGAGGAAACCATGATTGCCGCCACCCGGGAAATCATCGAAGTCTGGCACAGCAATCCCGAAATTCCCGATATGCGTACGGCGGCTTATGTGTGTGCCATCAACAAAGTGGCTACCAGTTATGCCGAGCTGGGTATTTTCCCCTGATACAACGAAACATCTTATACAAACCCGCCTCAAAGGCGGGTTTTTTATGCCCCCCCGGATGCCAGCCGTTTGAATACCATGCCCAGCATGGAAGTGATATCTCCGGCGAGCATCGACTCCTGAGAATATTTTGCAGCGGCCAAATCACCTGCCCACCCATGGATGTAGACGCCCAAAATGGCTGCACTGGTTGGTGAGTAGCCCTGTGCCAGCAGTCCGGTCAGAATGCCGGTAAGCACATCGCCTGAACCGGCAGTGGCCATTCCGGGATTTCCGGTGCTGTTGAAGCAGCCGCTTCCGTCGGGCAGGGCCACAAGGCTGCGATGCCCTTTCAGCAGTATGATCAACTTATGGGCTTTTGCTTTTTGCACAGCTTTTTCTATCCGCTGCCGGTCTGAAGGGTGGTTGCCAAACAAGCGGTCGAATTCACGGGCATGCGGCGTCAGTATACTGCCCGGAGGTATCTCGTGCAGCAGGGCAGGTGCTGCAGCAAGAATATTCAGCGCGTCCGCGTCAATGACTACCGGGTTGGTGTAGACGCTGAAGAGTTTTTTGAGCACCGCAGCTGTTTCAGGTCCCCGACCTATTCCCGGACCTATTCCAACCGCGTCAAACTTTTCGTGTGATGCCGGGAGGTTATCGATAAAGCCCGATGCACTTGCTGAAACCATCGCTTCCGGTATTCCAATTTGCAGCAGGTCAATGATGCTTCCGGGAACATGGCAGGTCAGCAAACCGGCACCGCTGCGCATGCAACTTCTTGCCGCAAGCAGGGCGGCCCCGCCTTTTCCGGTACTGCCGGCCAGCAGCAGCGCATGGCCGAAGTTGCCCTTGTGTGCGAACAGGTTTCGCGGCCGGTAGATTTTTCGTGCGTCAGTTTCGGTGGTAAGCCGATATTGTGTTTCAAGTTGTATGAGGAATCCAGGGTGCAGCCCTATGTCCAGCACATGGATCTTGCCTGTAAATGGATGGCTTTCTGCAAACAGCAGGGGCAACTTGTACGACTGGAAAGTATAGGTTTCGGTAGCCCTGATACAGTGGGTGAATGGCTGTTGCGCATCAACCGGCAATCCGCTGGGCATGTCAATGGCGAGGATGGGCATACCCGATTCATTCAGGTGGTCGATCAGCCGGTCGGCCAGCCCTTCTACAGGCCGGTTGATTCCGGTGCCGAAGAGCGCGTCGATGATAACCCCTGATTTCGGTTGCCAATCGTGAAAATCATCGGGTGATTTGAGGGGTATGATCAGAACATCACCCCGTTGCTGGAGCCGTTCAAGGTTGATGCTGTTGTCTGGTGAAGGATTGCTGCTTGTTGCACAGCAGTAAACTGTTACGGAATAATTGTTTTCTGCCAGCATCCGCGCCAGAGCCAGTCCGTCGCCGCCATTATTGCCACTTCCGCAGAAAACATGCAATTGGGTTGACGGTGCATAGGTTTCAGTGATTTTTTCAAGGCAACAGCGTGCCGCCCGCTCCATCAGGTCGATGCTGCTGATGGGTTCATGGAGAATCGTGAACCGGTCCCACATGCGCAACTGTTCCGCGGAGGGTATTTTCATGAGAGATGTATGGAAGGGAATCGGTTGCTGTTTCTTGCCGCTCAGGATTTATCGGCTGTAATTCGGCGCTTCTCGAGTGATGGCGATATCGTGTGCATGGCTTTCCTTCATGCCGGCATTCGTGATTTTCACAAAGCGCGCCTGCTGCAGGGCGGCGATGTTTTTTGCACCGCAATAGCCCATGCCCGCTTTGAGTCCACCGGTGAACTGGTGTACGATTTCTTTCACCGGTCCCTTGAAGGCAACCCTTCCTTCAATGCCCTCCGGAACAAATTTTTTGATATCGTCTTCCGGGTCCTGAAAATAGCGATCGCTGCTGCCCTGCGCCATCGCCCCCAGCGACCCCATTCCGCGGTATTGTTTGAACCTGCGGCCTTCGTAAATAATGGTTTCACCGGGACTCTCCTCTGTTCCCGCGAACACATTGCCCATCATCACACAGGAGGCTCCGGCAGCCAGGGCCTTCACCATATCGCCGGTATAGCGGATACCACCATCGCTGATGATGCCCACCTTTTTTTTACGAAGTGCTTCAGCCGCGTTCATCACGGCGGTGATTTGCGGAATACCCGCTCCGGCTACGATACGGGTGGTGCAGATAGAACCGGGGCCGATGCCTACTTTGACTGCGCTGGCTCCTGCGTCAGCCAGTGCAAGCGCTCCGGCGGACGTACCCACATTGCCTGCAATGATTTCCAGTTTCCTGAACTGTTTCCTGATGGCTTTGAGCTTTTCCATCACACCGCGTGTATGTCCGTGTGCGCTGTCGAGGCAGATTACATCAACGCCTGCGGCGAGCAAGGCTTCTACCCGTTCGATGCTGTCGCGCGTGATGCCCACCCCGGCCCCCACCAGCAGGCGTCCGAACTCGTCTTTGGCCGCATGAGGATGGCTTTTGAGTTTGAGGATATCGCCAAACGTGATGAGCCCGGTCAGCTTACCGGCCGCATTCACCACCGGCAGTTTTTCTACCTTGTTTTTTTTGAAGATCAGCTCTGCTTTTTTGAGGTCGGTTCCCTCCGGTGCGGTGATCAGTCCGCTTTTCGTCATCACGGTGCTGACTTTTTCCTTCATATTGGTTTCGAAGCGGAGGTCGCGGTTGGTAAGTATGCCTACCAGTTTGTGCTGGCGGTCCACAATGGGGATGCCGCCGATTTTGTTTTCCCGCATCATGCGTACCGCTTCACCGATGGTGGCATCGGGGCTCAGGGTGAGCGGATCGATGATGAGCCCGCTTTCACTGCGCTTCACTTTTCTCACCTGTTCCGCCTGACGTTCAACCGTCATGTTCTTGTGCAGGATGCCCAGCCCTCCTTCCCGTGCCAGAGCGATGGCAAGCGCTGCTTCGGTCACGGTATCCATGGCCGCACTCAGCATGGGAATGTTCAATCTGATTTTTGGGGTGAGTTGCGTTGATATGTCAACATCCCGGGGCAGTACTTCGGAGTAGGCCGGCACCAGCAAGACATCATCAAATGTGAGGCCTTCTCCGGTGAATTTAAGCGTGGAAATGTTCGCGGAACTTTTGTTGCTTGCTGCCATAGTCAAAAGTAATAAATTGTGTCGAATGCGGCTGTTACGCTTTTATTACCGGAATCCTGCTGGAATGTCCTGCTGCGGATTAAACCTGAACCATTTGTTTTTGTCCCTATAAAGAACAAATCATCCAACTGAGTTCCATGAAAGTCAACTATCGGTTCTCGTTTTTATTGGGACTGTTCTCCATGCCTGTCATCTTTTCCATGACATACAGGAATCCGGATGCCGCTCCATTGCGGATGCCTTATCGGAAGGCCGGTCTCGATGCGCGACAAGCGGCAGCCTTGCTGCTCGACAAGTTCACCTTCGGAAATCGTCCGGATGCGGTTGACGAAATTTTGAGGCTGGGCCATGAGCAGTGGTTTTTAAACCAGCTGGAGGGCGATATGCCCGATACGGCGCTTGACCGTCGCCTGGCCGGTTTCGATGCTTTGCATCTTACGAATACTGAAGTGCTGAAGCAGTTTCCCCGGCCGGGCGCCGTAGCGAAGGAGATGGAGCAGGCCGGCATCATCAGGGCGGATGAGACCGACAAGACCGACAAGTCGACTTATCGCCGCAGCCTGCGGGAATTCATGTCGCAAAAGGGATACCGTCCCCAGCGCGAACTTTACCGGCAGCAAATCTGCCGGAAAATACTGGCGGCGGCATACAGCAATAATCAGCTCCATGAACTGCTTGCCGATTTCTGGTTCAATCATTTCAATGTATCCATCACCAAGAATGCTTGTGCACTTTATGTGCCTGCCTTCGAGCGCGATGTGATCCATCCCCGTGTCACAGGCCGGTTTTATGATCTTTTGCTCGCAACGGCACAGTCGCCGGCCATGTTGGTTTATCTCGACAATTTCACGAGTACTGCCGATATCGATTCGTCATCAATGACGGGTGGCCGCCTGTACCGGCGAATGAATGAAAGGCTGTCCGATTCTGGCGGTTCACGCAGAGATTCGACGGCTCAGGTAATCAGAAACCGGGTCAAAAGCAGGGGGCTAAACGAAAATTATGCCCGCGAAATCATGGAGCTGCATACCCTCGGAGTCGACGGGGGATATACCCAGCAGG
>JBIIDU010000114.1:0-7587 GCA_044238165.1 Ferruginibacter sp.
AAGATGTATGCAAGAATATCGGTCTTATCGAAACAAAACAAAGAGAAGCGTCATCGTCCTTTCCCGAGTGGAAGACGGAAGGCACCAATGCTCCGAAAGAGATGATACTGATCACCCAAAGCCTCAAAGAACTCAAGATGCTGATGAGCGACTATGTGGGCATCGTACGGAACAACGAGCGGCTCGCAAGGGCCATGCGCAGGCTTGACTTGCTTTTTGAAGAGACCGAACAACTCTACCAGCGGACCGTCGTTTCGCCACAGCTTTGCGAATTGAGAAATATGATCACAGTTGCCTACCTGATTGTCAAGTGCGCCATGTTCCGGAAAGAAAGCCGGGGATTGCACTTTAACACCGATTACCCGGACCGGTCGGAGCAGTTGCAAAATATTGTTTGGTAAAGATCAACCGCCGTCCTGCATTTTTGAATCAAATACCGTCAACCATGTACTTCTTCTGGTATTCCATTTTGTGGCTGGCTTCACGAATACCCTTCTTTGTGCTTTATCCCGCAAGCAGCGGACTTGCATTCCTGCTGCATCGTGTGCTGCGTTACCGGAAAAATGTGGTGATGGAGAATCTGGCCATCGCTTTTCCGGAAAAAAGTGTGGAAGAGCGAAAGGGGATCGCCGGCCAATTTTACCTCAACCTCACCGATACGTTCATCGAAAGCATCAAAATGATTTCGATGAGCAAATCCGGTTTCCTGCGTCGCTGTGAGACAGACTTCAGCACTATCAATGAGCTTGTCCGGAAAGGGAAGAGCATCCAGCTGATGGCAGGTCATCAGATGAATTGGGAATATGCGAACTGGATTATCGCCCTGAATGTCCAAACCAGTTTCATCGGCATCTACCAGCCTATCGGGAATAAATCGATTGACAGGATTTTTTATACCATAAGGGAACGGTTCGGCACCCGCCTCATCTCCACGCGTGCTTTCAAAACGAAAGCGCACAGCCTGTTCGATCAACAGTATGCCATCGGACTGGCAGCCGACCAGAATACCAACCCGGATAAAGGCATCTGGCAATATTTTTTCACCAAGCCGGCACCCTTCATCGGGGGGCCGGAAAAAAACGCCATCCGGAAAAACACAGCTGTGGTTTTTGTCTACATAAGGAAAATCAGCCGGGGAAAGTACCGCTTGGTTACAGAATATGCGATCGAAGATGCAGCACACACTCAGCCGGGAGAACTAACAAGGCTTTACCGGAGCACACTGGAAAAAATAATCAGGGAGGAGCCGCACAATTACCTGTGGAGCCACAGAAGGTGGCGGCATGAATACCGGCCTCAATACATGGAGCGCTGGATTGATGAGCGAAATCCCCCAGCCTGAACGGGATATCCGCATAAAAAAGCGGATGCAGGCAGGCATCCGCTTTAATATTTTTTACTTGCTAATTACTTCACCATGTCGTTGACAAGCTTGGTCAGTTCGTCTACCCGCTTGTGGTTGATGAGATAATAAATGAATTTTCCATCCCGCTCAGTATTCACAATACCGGCCTTGCGCAAAATAGCCAGATGCTGGGAAGCTACTGACTGCTCGAGACGCAGCCTGACATAGATTTCTGTTACGGTTATTTTCTTTTCCTCGTCGATCAATTTCAGCAATTGCTGACGAAGCTTGTGGTTCAGGGCCCTGAGGATAAGGGCCGCTTTTTTTACATTGTAGTAATCAAGTTTGATTGTGCTCATGTGGTTGGGTTTTTAATGAGACAGAAGACTTGCTGCCTTAAGTCTTCAGCTCATTCATAGTAATATAAATTTTATACGATAATGGATTACAAAGGTAGAATTTATTTAACGCATTCAGTATCATCAATTAAAAATTATTAAACGTCATTTACTCCCGCGTTGAAGAATAAAAGTCCTTGCAATAAAAAGGCTCGACATATTGAAGCGGTTCAAACCGGGAGTGAATGAAATATTCATACGCTAATTCATTGATTATCTCAAAGTTATATGTATTTGGCAAAAAAACAGCTCGCGTACTTTTACTCAATTTTTCCCATTTGACGGATCCACTTCCCGTAAAATAAACGGGCATATGTGAAAGATAGCTGTCCAGAAATGCCGGTTCAACCAGCGCCGCACAAGGAGCACTTTCAATGTTCAAACATTGATCATAAACAGCGGTGAACACCTCCATACGCCTTGCATCAATCATCGGGCAGATGAAAAAACTTGTTATTGCTCCGGACTGCCGGATCTGGGCAAGCGCGTCCGCGGCCATCAGCTCCAGCGTATTGATGCAGATCAACGGCTTTTGCAGCGCATAACAAATACCCTTGGCAGCGGACATTCCGATTCTTAACCCGGTATAAGAACCGGGTCCGGCCGAAACGGCAACCGCCTGAATTGCGGCAGGTGCAATATTCTGTTCGGTAAACAAGGAGGCGATAGCTGTATGGAGAAACGATGCATTTTCCCTTGTGCCAGTGCTGTAGCGCTCAGCGATCACCCTGCCTTCTAAGGCAAGTGAGACATATCCCGATTCCTGAGCAGTATCAATGTGAAGAATCAGACTCATGCAGTGCCTCTTTAACCAGTAATTCCGCGGGTACATAACGCTTCTGCCCAAGTGACAGACGATTCAATAATTCATACACCCTCCGTAAAGCAATCTTTTCGGCCCATTCGAAAGGCCCGAAAGGGTAGTTGGTGCCATACTTCATAGCTGTGTCTATTTCTGCCTTTGAACTGATTTGTTCTCCCAGCGCATAATAGGCTTCATTGATGACCATGGCAATAACTCGAGCTGTGACCAACCCGGGCCGGTCGGCAACAGGCACCGCTATCTTTCCAAGAGCAGCAAAAACCCTTTCGGCAGATGCGGAAATTGTACCGGCAAATTCCCATCTCGGCTGCTGCAGAAATCCGGGCCACGCATTTATGCGCAAAACATTGTCCGAGGCATGGATTTCCTGAAGGGTTTGAATGACAGCGTTGATGAAGAAAGGCTTGTTCCCGTGGAAGCTGGCCGGCAATTCGTCAGAAAGCTGCATGTATGCGTCGGCCTTATCGTCAAACATGTTCGGACGATCCACCCTGTTGAACATCCCGGAACTCACAGATGAAGTGATTTCCGCCCACTGTGCATCATCGCAGCATATTTGTATCACCATGGTTTAAGCAGGATTCGTAAGAAGGAAAAGACTTATTTTGGTCCGAAATTAGTCAAAGAATCAGTCAACCTCCCGTTTTTAATGCCCCCTGAATGCGCAAACCCTTGATTCACCCGGGCGGGTCATTCAAAATTGAAACCTGTCCCGCCTAACTTTGCAAAAAAACGGACTGCATGCAAAAAAAAATCATCAATACCGGCAAGGCGCCCGCTCCGATAGGACCTTATAACCAGGCGGTATGGGCCGGAAATATCCTGTTCATATCGGGTCAGGTTGCCCTTGTTCCGGGAAGCGACGAATTCATCGGCTCAGATATTGATGCCGAAACACAGCAGGTGATGAACAACCTGCATCACATACTTGAGGAAGCCGGGCTGGAGTTCAAACATGTTGTAAAGACAAGCATTTTTCTGAGCGATATGGAATTATTTGGCCGGGTTAACACCATATACGCAAAATATTTTGCTGCTGGCGCCGGAGAAGGTGATCCATCCTACCCCGCCCGGGAAACCGTTGCCGTGAAAGGACTTCCCCGCAATGCACGTGTAGAAATCAGCATGATTGCGGTCAAGGAATAGCGCTCCGAAAAAGAATTAACAGCTGGCTGCCCGTCCAGTTCGTCAAAGGGAATCGAGCCCATGAGCAAACCGCTTGTCATCATCACCGCTCCGTCACATCCACTGCTTAAAGAGAAACTCCTTGAGCAGGCATTCGATGTGCTGGAAGAACCGTCTATCACTTATCAGGAACTGGCAAGCATTATTCCGCAAGCCGTGGGCCTGGTGGTTACCACAAGAATCACCATCGATAAAAATCTGATCGACCGGGCTTCAGCCCTCCAATGGATTGCCCGGCTGGGCAGCGGAATGGAAACCATTGATGTGGAATATGCCGAATCAAGGAAAATCAGGTGTATCAGCAGTCCGGAAGGCAACCGGAATGCGGTAGCGGAACATGCGCTGGGTATGCTGTTGGCCCTCATGAACAACTGCGCCCGGGCCTTCCTTGAAATCAAAAAAAAACAATGGCGGAGAAATGAGAACCGGGGCACGGAACTTTCAGGGAAAATTGTGGGCATCATCGGCTTCGGCAACACCGGAAGCGCTTTTGCTGAATTGTTGTCGGGTTTCAACCTCACCGTTCTTGCCTATGACAAATACCGCACCGGCTTCGCCTCAGGGCATGTCAAAGAAGCGTCTCTGGAAGAGGTTTGCCGCTATGCCCGGGTAATCAGCATCCATCTGCCCCTTACACCGGAAACAACACATTTCGCGTCCTACGATTTCTTCAACAGCCTCAGCCAAAAACCCTACTTCCTGAATACATCCAGAGGTTCTGTGGTGGAAACATCAGCACTGATCCGCGCACTGGATGAAGACAAAATTTCGGGGGCCGCACTTGATGTGCTGGAAAACGAGGACCTGATGAACCTGAGCCCCCGTCAGGAGCAAGAATTCACCCGTCTGGCAAACCACCCAAACGTGATTATGACCCCGCATATAGCAGGCTACTCATACGAATCCCATATTGGAATGTGCCGGGTCGTCCTGAAAAAACTGGGTTTCTGAAAAAAATCTATATTTGTAATCGTACAACGCCTTGGAGACCTCCGGGGCGTTGTATTTTTTTTCCTTTTACTGAAAAAAACGAATCATGGCAGATACCAACTATGTCACCAAAGAAACTTTCGAGAAAATGAAAGAGGAACTCGCACGGCTGAAAAGTATCGACAGGCCGGCTGCGAGCAGGGCGATTGCCGAAGCCAGGGAAAAGGGCGACTTGAAAGAAAATGCCGAATACGACGCTGCCAAAGAAGCCCAAGGACTGCTGGAAGCAAAAATAAAATATATGGAAGGTGTTATTGCCACAGCGCGCATTGTGGATGAGTCCACCATCGACACCAGCAAGGTATCCATCCTGACGAAAGTGACGGTCACCAACCTGGCCACAAAAAAACAAGTCACCTATCAGATTGTATCGGAAAATGAAGCCGACCTCAAACTCGGCAAAATCTCGGTGACCTCGCCGATCGGCAAAGGTCTGCTGGGCAAAACGGCAGGAGACATGGCCGAAGTACAGGTGCCCGCCGGTATCATCAAGTTCAAAATTGAAAACATCACCATCTAACGCTTCGCCAGAAATAACGTACGATGACTATCTTTTCCCGTATCATCGCCGGTGAAATCCCCTGCTACAAGATAGCTGAAGACAGTGATTTCTTCGCTTTTCTGGATATCCATCCGCTTGCAGAAGGACATGTGCTTGTTGTACCCAAGAAAGCGGTTGATCGTTTTTTCGACCTCGACAATGAATTGCTGGGCCGCATGCTGCTGTTTGCAAAGCCCATCGCAAAAGCCCTGGAACGTTCTTTCCCATGCAATCGTTGCGGCATGAGCGTGGTAGGGCTTGAAGTGCCGCACGCCCATCTGCATCTAGTTCCGGTAAACAGTGCGGCGGACCTGAACTTCACCGCGCCAAAACTTTCATTGTCCGAAGCGGCACTCAGATCCATACAGGAAAAAATTGTTGGTGCGCTGACGTACTCTTAAGTGCGGACCCTTCCCGGATTTTTACGAATGAATTCATCCCAGCCGCCCTTACCACCAGGCGTTGAGCGGCCTGAAATTCCGGATTGCTGCAAATGATGGCAGACCGCAACTGCGAGCGCATCGGAAGCATCCATATACTTAGACTGGATATCGGTTGCCAGCAGATGCCGCAACATGTTCAACACCTGCTCTTTGGTCGCATTGCCATTCCCCGTCACCGATTGCTTTACTTTCTTGGGAGCGTACTCAGTAACCGGAAGTCCATGGCGCATGGCGGCTGCAATGGCCACCCCCTGCGCTCTTCCGAGCTTAAGCATGCTCTGCACATTTTTTCCGTAAAAAGGAGCTTCGATGGCGAAGACAGAGGGTTTATGCTTCAGAACGAGACCGCTGACAGTGTTGTAAATGCTTTGCAGTTTCCGGTAGGGATCATCCGTCTTCCCGGGCTTGAGCGTGCCGAGATCCACAAGCTGCATTTCGTTGCCGGTGGTTTTGATGATTCCATATCCCATGAGCAGGGTTCCCGGATCTATGCCCAGGATAACAGATGTCGCTTTTGCCATAAGGGGTAGCGCCTGCCGGGTTCGTCTTGCAACTATACTTATATTTGAATGTGCAACAACGGGGCAAGACAAATACGCGTATAAAGATATTGATCAACTACTTTTTTGGCCCGCTTATTTTTATACTGCTCTGCTGGAGCATTTACCGGCAGCTCATCCACCAACCCGACCTTGCCGCTCGGTGGACACAGATGAAAGGTGCAGTAACAAGCCGGGAATTATGGGCGGCCATCCTACTTTCCGGCGTCAACTGGGGTATTGAATCACGGAAATGGCAACTGCTGGTCCAGCATCTCCAGGCATTCCGGTTTACACAGGCCGTCAAATCGGTACTTGCGGGCTGTACGATTACGCTCTTCACGCCCAACCGTATCGGAGAATACGGAGGTCGTATACTTTTCATTGAACCCGAAAACCGGCTTAAGGCCATATCACTCAATATTGCCGCAAGCATCAGCCAACTGCTGGTTACTCTTATCATGGGCTGCGCCGGGCTCTGGATTTTAAGACATCTTTCACAAGAAGAAAATAACGCTTTCTTAATTTTACCGGGAATCTGGTCGAATGCGATTCTTTTCATCAGCCTGCTCATAATCCTTGCCCTGCTGCTGCTGTATCTGCGGATTGGTTTTTGGGTCAGGCTGATTGAAAAAATTCCGGGCACCTACGAAGTAGTGAAACATATTGCGGTGCTGGAGGAGCTGGACCGTGAAAAACTGCTCCGGTTGATGTTCCTCTCGCTCCTGCGCTACGGAGTATTCGTTGCCCAGTATATGTTGTTGCTGCATGCCATGGGAGTGGAATTGAACTGGTGGACCTGTTTTTGGACCATTACGGTTTTTTACCTGCTGGTCACGGCGGCCCCTTCTCTTGGTCTGGTTGAATTGCCGCTCCGCATCACAGCCCTCTGGGCTTTGCTGAAATACCATACCAGCAACGAAATCGGTGTAAGCGGTGCAGCGCTCAGCATCTGGATCATAAATCTCGTATTGCCTGCCCTGGCCGGCAGTTTTTTGATTCTGGGAGTAAAAATCTTTCGCGGAAAAAATGTATAAACCCACTGCCTTCCTCGTTGTGTCATGGCTGGCCTTTTGCTTCGCGGTAAATGCGCAGGAGATGACTTTTTGCGGCATTGAAAACAAAGCCTTTCAGCCGGGTGAAGAAGTTACCATGAAGGTTTTTTACTCGACCCTGGGCATGTATGTGGGTGCGGGCGAAGCCGTTTTCACCACGAGGTTGGAACGCTACAACGGCAAGCCGGCCTTTCACTGTGTTGGTGAAGGAAAATCCTATCCCTTTTTTGATAATTTTTTCAAGGTAAGGGACCGTTATGAAACCTAT
>JBIIDU010000115.1:0-7561 GCA_044238165.1 Ferruginibacter sp.
CGGCCATGCAGCAAAGTCTTCCCCGCATCCTGTTCGGACGTGCCACCGAATTGCTCAACGACCAGCAGGTAAGCCAGGCCGACGAGCTTTTTTCGCAGGTGCTTCGTTTGCCCGCTTCATCCGTATCGCCTTACGCGCAGTTCTGGAAAGGGGAAATTGCCTACCGCGCCGGGGATTACGACGGGGCCATCCGTTACCTCACGGCCTTTTCCGACAGTCGGGTGGCTGCTTCGGGTGAAGCCTCAAACGTGAATGCCCGATACACGCTGGGCTATTGCTGGCTGAAGAAGGAGAATTTCCGTGAAGCACTTTCCTTTTTTGAGCCTATCGGGAAAAGCACGACTTCGGCTACCGGAATGGAGCA
Source organism: Ferruginibacter sp. (assembly GCA_044238165.1). Classification (GTDB taxonomy): domain Bacteria; phylum Bacteroidota; class Bacteroidia; order Chitinophagales; family Chitinophagaceae; genus Ferruginibacter. The sequence continues at coordinate 365 of JBIIDU010000115.1, forward strand.
GGATGCTTTTGTGCGCACCGGCGACTGTCATTACATGCTGCGTGATTTCACCCGGGCTTCGGCTGTTTATTCCAAAGTGACATCCGCGGCATTGACTCAAAGCGATTACGCGCTTTACCAGCAGGCGCTGATCGCCGGAATAAAAAACGGCAGCTCCAAGATCAGTATGCTCAACAGCCTCACCACGCAATACCCCCGAAGCAGCCTGGTGCCCGATGCCTACATGGAGATTGCAAACAGCTATCTCTCCGATGAAAAATTCACGGAAGCCATCCGCTACCTCGACAAAGTGATTGAACTCCCCGGCAATAGCGCATACAAGCCGGGCGCCCTGCTGAAAAAGGGACTTGCTTATTATAATCTCGACAATAACCGCGAGGCACTGGCAGTCTACAACCGGCTCGTTCAAACCTATCCGCGCTCTACCGAAATAGCAGACGCGCTTGAAAATATCCGTGCCATCTATGTGAGCGAGGGCAGGCCTGGCGAATACATCGACCTGTTGCGCCGGAACGGCATCTCGGTATCGGATACGGAGGCCGATTCGCTGACCTATGCCGCGGCGCATTTGCGGTATGAGCAGAAGGACTGCCCCGGTGCCCTTTCCGCGTTCAGTGACTATTTGAAAAAATACCCCACGGGCAAGTGGGCACAGGAAGCGTCTTATCTCAGTGGCGAGTGTCATGCTTCAAAGAAAGACTGGGTCAATGCCATGGCCGCTTACGACAAAGTGTTTGCCGGCGGCTACAGCGCCTACTATGAGAAAGCCACATTGGCCGCAGCCAAAATAGCCTATGTGGAATTGAAGGATTATGCTGCCGCCAAAAAATACTTCACCGGTTTGCGTTCCGGCGCCCTGCACTCCGAAAACCAGCAGGAGGCTTTGCGTGGTCTGGTACGCTGTTATTACCAGCTCAGGGATTATGACGAAGCCAGTTCCGTGGCCGATGAATTGCTGCAGCGCAAGGGCATCAGCACCGACGACAAATCGGTAGCCTATCTGGTGCTGGGCAAGTCGAAGCAAAAATCTGGTGACTGTACTGCCGCCATCAGCGCTTTCCGTTCCTGCGCCGCCATCAACCGATCGGCGTGGGGTGCCGAAGCGCGATACGAACTTGCCGCCTGCCAGTTTACCCTGAAGAATTATACCGCTGCCGAAAAAGCCGCACAGGCTGTCATCCGAGAAACCGGCAGCTACGATTACTGGGTCACCGGCGCCTATGTGCTGCTGGGTGACCTGTTCATGCAGTCGGGCGATTATTTCAATGCCAAAGCCACTTTCCAGAGTGTGGCCGACAATGCCGTGATACCCGAATGGAAAGAGGCTGCCACGCGCAAACTCGCCGATGCGGTGGCAGCTGAAAAAGCCGGTTCCAAAGTGCAGTAGCAAAGGACCGGAAAAGTTAAAAAATGGAAATGGACGCGAAAAAAATCATAGTGATCCTCTTGATGCTTGGCAACCTGTCCGTGCTGGCGCAGCCGGGACCGGGCAAGCAAACCGTCGATATCACCTCCAGTTTCAAGCCCGTTTTGCGCAATGCCGCGAAAATCAATTTTTCCGCCTCACCGGCCGCGGCCGATACAGTGAAAAACCTGCGGCCCTACAGCCTGCCCGCGCAAAAAATGTATTATGCCTACCGTGCCATTCCGTTGAAGCCGCTGGCAATCGATGCCGACAGTTTCCCTTCCCTCGGCGGCGGCAATTATGTGAAAGCAGGTTTCGGCAACCTCTCCACGCCTTATGTGGCTGCCGCTATTGGAACCGGCGACGGTCTCAGCCATCTCTTCAACGTATATGGTGAATACACGTCCTCGAGTGGGAAAATCGTCAATCAGGATTATGCGCGGTTCGACCTACGCGGTGCCGGCAGTTACTTTACCGAAAAGCAGGAATGGTATGGCTCGGCCAGGCTCTACCAGCGCGATTATTATTTGTATGGCTACGACCATGAGCTTTTATCCTTCAACCGCGGCGATGTGCTGCAACGCTTTTTACAGGTGCACCTCTTGGCAGGTGTCCGCAATAAAACAGTCAATGCAACAGGCATCAGCTACGATACCCGCCTGGAGGCCGATATCTTCAAACTGCAGGGCAAGGCCACTGAAAGTTCGCTGAAGGCCACGGTTCCCTTTTCTATTCCGCTGGGCGAGCACCTGACCGCCTCGCTGGCGGCTGTAGCCGATATCACCACCTATTCCACTTCGGTTGTTGCTCCCGACACGGGTTTCAGCAACAACCTTTTTTCGGTGGCGCCTGCGCTCAGTTTTGAGAAAGAGGGGCTGAAACTGCATGCCGGCATCACACCGGTTAACGACAACGGCCAATGGGTGACCCTGCCCGATATCCGTGCCGAGTTCACCCCTTCGGCTACGCCTTCGCTCACACTGCTCGGCGGGCTTTCGGGCCGGGTGGTCAAGAATACCTTGCGCAGGCTCACCGATATCAACCCCTGGCTCATGCCCCGCATAACGGGATTGAATACCCGCGAATACGAGCTCTATGGCGGATTCCGCAGCGGGCTGGGCAAGCATTTCGATCTGGAGGCAAAAGCATCTTTCATCAGCATCAAAAACATGCCCTTGTTTGTGAACGATGCGGTGGACGGAAAAACCTTTCTCCTGCGCAACGAAGCCGAAATCACCAACCTGCGCATCCAGGGTGAATTGGGCTATCGTGGCAACGACAACCTGCTCTTCAATGCCGGAGCTGCGATCAACATTTTCAGCGGACTGAACGACAATGAGCGGGCCTGGGGTACGCTGCCTTTTGAAATGAATGCGTCCGTTCACTGGAGGCCGGCAAACAAGCTGCTGCTGAACGGTACGGCCTATCTTTTTGCCGGCGGGCCCTATCTGGGCAGCGACAATACCGATGCGCAGGGTGGGGGCGGGGCCGATCTCAGCATCGGTATGGAATATGCAGTTACCCGGAATTGGTCGGCCTGGCTCGGCCTGAACAACCTCCTCAACAGCCGTTATGCCCGCTGGAACAATTATCCGGTCTACGGGCTCAATATTCTGGGAGGAGTGCGTTTCCGCTTCTAGACCTGCCTGTCGGGAGGGCCTGATGCACAGCAGTTGAAAATCTTTTTTTTTAATCGGCGTAGTTTGGGATATTTGTATACACCTTATCTTATCACCCCAGGGAAAAACAACGCATGTTCAACGCCGTAACGGAATCTTTTTTTCTGAAAAAGACCTGTGTGCTGCCCGGAATCGGCAGCCTGCGGCTGACGCATCAGTCTGCTCAGAGTGATTTTCCCGAGCACCGCATCTGGCCTCCCCGGCCCGAAATTGTGTTCACGCCCCAGTCTCCTTACAGCAAAGTTCCTTCCTCCTCCGAATTCACCGGCCTCAGCGATCAGATCCGCCGCCACGTTCGTGAAGCGGGTGAACTGACAATCGAGGGCCTGGGAATCTTTTATGCGGCCGGCGAAGAGGAGATCCAGTTCGCACCCCTGCAACTGGACGAGTCGTTCTTTCCCCCTGTTACAGCCGAGCGGGTCATTCGTCCCGATGCTGCCCACGAAATCGTGGTGGGCGACCGCCAGCTCAACACGCACACCATGGCGCAGATGTTGGGGCTCAGCGTACCCGACACCGAAAGCCGCCGCTGGGTATGGTGGGCGGTGGGCTTGTTTCTGATTGGCGTGGGCGCCTTTGTTACGTACTATTTTTTAGGGGGAAATCGCAGTCTTGGGAATGTTTGGATCAATGGGTGATTACCTTATAGGGTAAGCTTTCGCAATTGGAATATTCAGGTTATTAATACTCCTTTACCACCCCATACAACGTATCCCTTTCCACCGGCCGACGGCCTGCCTGTCTGATCAGGTGCACCAGTTCCTCCGTAGTCATTGCCGGATTGGCTTCCTCGCTTCCGGCCATGCTGTAAATCTTCGTGGTGTCGTCGATTGTTCCGTCTATATCGTTCACACCAAAGGAAAGTGAAAGCTGCGCATTTTCTCTTCCCAGCATGGGCCAATATGCCTTTATATGCGGAAAATTGTCGAGATAGATGCGGGCGATTGCGTACATCCGCATGTCTTCCGTGAGCAGCGATTCCTTCACCTCGCTCATTTCGTTATCCTTGTTCCGAAACTTAAGGGGTATGAAGGTGTTGAATCCGCTAGTACGGTCCTGCAAATCGCGCAGGCGCCTCATATGGTCGATCCGGTCGGCATAACGTTCAATATGCCCGTATAACATGGTGGCATTGCTGTGCATGCCGAGGCCATGTGCCGTTTCATGGATTTTCAGCCAACCGGCTGCATCCACCTTGTCGCCGGCAATTTCCTTCCGCACGGCTTCGGCAAAAATTTCGGCACCGCCTCCGGGCAGACTGTCTAAACCGGCTTCCTGCAAAAGGCGCAGCCCTTCCTCAACAGAAACCTTTGCTTTGGCAAACATGTAATCCAGCTCAACAGGGGTGAAGCCTTTGACATGCAGATCGGGCCTGTGGGCTTTGATTTTCCGAAGCAGGTCGGCAAAAAAATGCAAGGTCATTTTCGGGTGAACGCCTCCAACGATATGTACTTCGGTGGCCGGCTGATTGTCGTATTTTTTAACAATGTCGAGCATCTGCTCCGTAGTCAGTTCCCAGCCGGCTTCCCGGTGGGCGTAGAGGCGCGAATAGGAGCAGAACTTACAACTGAACACACAGATGTTGGTAGGTTCGATATGGAAGTTCCGGTTGAAATATGTGCGGTGCCCGTGTTTCCGTTCCCGGATTTTGTTGGCCAGCAAACCGGTGAAGGAGGGGGCACCCTTTTCAAAAAGGTAAAGGCCCTCATCGTCGGTGATGCGTTCGCCGGAATCTACTTTCCCGGTTATGGACTGGAGTATAGGATCCGTCAGATGTTGACGGGTAAGTTCGCTAAGGCTGTAGGTGTTCATCGGGTGTAAAGTTAAACGGACAATTTTGTTTTGATGCGCTTACTCCTTTAATAACGGCAAGACCGGGAGAATGTTCAATGCTGGCGATTGCGCTTCCCCCGCACTTCCTTAGGTGTAAGTTTCCCCGCCTTTGGAGGGGTTAGGGGAGTCCAACTGCATCTCATTTAAGCGGATACTATTCCCCTCCTTTGGAGGGGTTAGGGGAGACCTGGAGGGTTCAGGGGAAATTCATTTTAGCGGATACTGTCCCCCTCCTTTGGAGGGGTTAGGGTAGGCTGGGAGCAGGGTAGGCCTTAGCTAAAAAAAACAGCGGCTGAAAAAGCAACCGCTGTTTTATGATAATGATGAGGTTTGTCAATTAGTGTTTGACGATACGCTCAATGACTGTTTTGTTGGTGTAGATCAGCTTGAGTACATATACCCCGTTGGCTTTATTGCCAAGGTCAACAGTGATCTGGCGGTCGGCATTACCGTTGTAACGCTTGTCCCAGACCAGTTGGCCTGCAGCATTGTACACCTGGGCCGATTGCAGATCAACCGGAGGCTCAACAGCCGAGTGGTGAATCAGGAAGCTGTTGTTGAACGGATTGGGATAAATCAGGTATCCCTGATCCTTCAGCCTTCTGGGCAGTGTCTGGCTGTAGATGTTGATGTTGTCGAGCCAGATATTGTTCTGCTTGTTGCCGCGTGATGCGAAGTATAGCTGGAAGTTGCTGCTGCCTACGAACGGTGTCAGGTACACGCGGAAACGCTTCCATTCTGCTGCACGTACAGGGCTGAACACATCAGTATAGGTGTAATTCGGATCGTTGACGGTTTGCAGTTCGTTGCCGAATTTCTTCCATACCGGAGTGAAGGTTGCTCCGCAGTCGCTGGTTGCAAGAATTTCCAGGGTATCGAGCGGGAATACAGTCGAACCGGGATACTGGTTGCCGGCACGGTATGCCAGATCGAAATCCACATACATGGAGTCAAAGGATGCAGAGTTGATCACGATGGGCGAGATGAAATAATCCAGCGCATTGTTACTATTGGCTGCATTCGGATTGTTGATGAACATCGATCCATTTCCGGTACGGGCATTGCGCGGGTTGCTGTTACGATCCCAGGTGGTTCCGCCGTTAACGTTTTGCACTCCCCAGTTGGCACGGGGGAAAGTGCTTTCTTCGAACCCTTCAAAAAGGGGAGCGGCTGCAGCTTCATACACGGCGAAGGTCTTGCGCAGCGTATCATTGCTCAGCTCCTGATCGGAGAGGCCGTTTGGCTCTGAAGTGAATACGGTCAGCACATGGGTACCGGTGGTGGTGGTGGTGGAAGCCAGTGTGAGCGTTGTAGAGTCACACTTGCTCATGTTACCAGTCCAGTTGAAAGTGGTTACCGGGCCGTTGTCGATCTGGTAGTTGATTTTAAGTGAAGTAAGCGCATCCAGCCCGGCATTGCCAAACGTGATTTTCGGGCTGAAACCAGGTGTACACAATGCTGACAACGGATTACTGATGGATTTCATCTCAGAATTTCGGTTCACCGAAGCAAAGCCGGCAACATTGATTCCGTCGATATAGAGGTTGTTGCCGAAGTCGTTGTACGATTCGAAACCGATCATCACATTGTTCAGGTTTTGCGCGCAGAAATCTTTCAGGACCACGCGCTCGCTTCTCCACTGAGTGGTACCTCTGGGTACAAAGGAAGAATCGGTTGTAGTGGGAACGGTGGCAAGACCGGCACCGCCCTTGGCATAGGAAGTGGGCAGCCAGGAAACGCCGCAGTCCGGAGAAATCAGCACCCGAAGCGAATCGTTCGGCGGGGTGGTGACATCGGTACCGAAGTACTGGCGGTAAGCCACATTGAAGGTGAGTACGATCGAGTCAAGACCGCCTACATCCACTTTGGGTGTGCGGTAAATATCGCGCTGGCCTACGGTCTGATAATTGTACAGGTTGATGCGCATGGATTGAGTACCCGGGTTTCCGGCAAGGGTTGTACGCGCCCAAGTTATACCGGTGTTTTGTGCGGCTGGGCCATCGGGATTAATGACAACCGATCCGTTGTTGGGCGGGAAAGGCAAGTTGGTGAAGCTTTCAAAATAAGGAAGTGTCAGACCCGGAGCCACAGTGAAGGTCAACGTTGATGTATCGTTGGTTGGCCGCTGGTCGGTGCTTCCATTGGGGTTGCGCGTATAGGCTCGGAAGGTATGCGTTCCAGGAGTGGGAGTAAAGCTGGGCAACAACAATTGTACTGTAGATACTCCGAAAGTGGGAACGCTGAGGTTGTTGATGGTCGTAATGGTTCCGAGAGGGGCGC
>JBIIDU010000116.1:0-7527 GCA_044238165.1 Ferruginibacter sp.
TAGGGTTCTTGATGGCTGCGCTTCCGGCTGCCGGGGCATTGAAGTCGAACTCATCGGCAGGAACATCCCAATAATCGAGGAAGTTGTAGTTGATGGTGGCATTATTGTAGACGGTAGTACCTTCCACAACTGTCTGCCCATAAGCACCTCCTCCCTTGGAGATATCATAAATCCATCCCCACCTCCGAGAATCATAGTAGGAAACTCCGCGGTAAACCAGAGCTACCCTTCTTTCCCGAACCAGTTCAGCGAGTGCCTGAGTGGAATTCAAACCGGTACCGCTTACCGGAGCAATACCGGCACCCATATAATTCCGAACATTATCGACATGCGTGAGACCTGCATCGACACTATTGGTCCGGATCTTGGCTTCAGCCAGCATCAGTTGATTCTCTTCGTAGCTTCCTGCAAGATATACTTCATACTCACCCACATTCTTGTTCCCATACACATACACACCGTTGGTTCCGTTTCCACCATCAACCTGGGCGTAACGAGTACTTAACGTGGCCACCATACCATAAGGATCGCTTTCAAAATTGTTGGTAAACCTCTTGTCTCCGGTTTTGAAGTGCTGGATAAAGCGCTCGCCGATTTTAAAAGTGGCCGGGGAGGATGGACCAGATGCCTGCGCTGCAATATTGCCGCTGTTAGCCGACATGAATCCGTTTACTTCAGCGCTTCTGCCGGTAAACACCTTGTCGCCAATCTTGATACCGTCGTTGGCGTAAGTGAGAATCTGGTTCCAATCTGCGGGCGTGATATTTTCCATCGACGAACCGGTAATGGTAGCCGATGGGTTATTGTTCACAAAGGGACTCAGCTTGTTGACCAGAATGTTGCGAGCCATCAGGGTATTGAGATTGCGCTTCCATTCTTCTGGGCTTGGCACACCGCCGTTACCCACCTGGCAGAAAGAAGGAATCAGTTTACCGAGCACATCGGAATAAGAATTATTTCCTGCAGATATGCCATTCAGGATTTCCTTGCACTTCATGTAATTGGAGTTGGACTCCGCGATGATGTCCTTGTAAGACTTATAGTTGCCGTTGGTGATATTGGGCTGATCGACGATCAAACCCGCGTAGTACTGTGAACCGATATTGGCGTAGGCCCACCCTTTCCAGAAATAACAGAAGGCCCGGATGGTGTTTTTCTTTACAGCGGCATCGCCGGTGTAAGAGACCTTATCTACCAGACCCAGCACACTGTTGCAGGCGTTGTTCAGCTGGTACATACTGACCCAGATGTACAGGAAGGGGTTGTTTCCCTGGCTGCTTGCCGGCCGGTTATTGTTGGTACGCAAAACGGTGCGCATGGGTGCGTCATTCACTACGGGTTGGGTACTTCCCGGAACCAGTGTATAGGCATCCGGAATATTGATGATATTGACTATCTGGTTTGCGGCTTCAGCTGAAAGCATGTCGCCTAGCAACTCACTGTAGCCGAAAGGCAGTGAGGCATAGCTGTTACCCAGCCAGCCCAAATCGCCGCTTCCGATTCCGTTAAGGTAAACCCCGCCGGAAGTGAGCGCAATGAGACCTGTCTCATCCTTTACGTTATCGTTCACTGTCGGTTGATTGGGATTACCGACATTCAAATCCTTTTTGCATGACAGCAGCAATGAAGCAGGTATCAATGCAACGAAAAGCAATTTGGTAATAGGTTTCATATACTTATTTTTTACTTTAAAATTTAGAATCCGACATTCAGGCTGATCTGGTACGACCGAATATTAGGCAATGTACTGTGGTCGATTCCTCTTTCAAAAGAGGAGTTGGCAGCAGCGGAATTGATTTCAGGGTCGAATCCGCTGTACTTGGTAGCGGTCAGCACATTACGTCCGGTGAATACGAGCTGAAGTTTGCGGAAAGCGGGAATTTTGGCCACTTTGGCAATGTCGAAGCCCAGGGAAATGTTCCGCAAACGCAGGAAGGAGGCATCCTCATAGAAATAGTCCTTTGTAGCATTGTTACCCGGCCCGAATGTGGTATTGCCCAGGGAATAATAAGCACTGGCATGGTATGCGGTGTACGAAGCTGTTTGTCCGTTGATGGTTACGGGCTTGTCGAAATCGCCATGGATGCCGTCGCGGTACATCCACTCCCTGGTCTGATTGTACAGATGGCTGCCGTACACCCAGTCGAACTGGAAGCCGAAGGTGAGGAAGTCCTTATAAGTAAACCCATTGATGAACGACATAAAGAATTTGGGATTGGGATCGCCGATGAATCCGGCCTCATCCGAAAAGAAAATAGCCTTGGTGGTCGTATCCACGACGCGACCGTCCACAATCTGGTAAGCGCCCTGACGGTCAGCCGGAATGAATGGCGTTTTGTCGGCACGAAGCTGATTCACGCTGGTGAGTGCGCTATACCCGAAGATCTGTCCGATAGGTTGGCCAGCGATCAGTTTCAGCTGGGTACTCCCGGCCGATGCGGTGAAGGCGGCCACATCACCATCGACACGATCAACTATGGAACGGGCCTTGCTGAAGTTTACAGTGAAGTCCCAACCGAAGTCTTTGGATTTGTAAACCGGAATGTTCAACTGGGCCTGGATACCGCTGGAGGACATGTCCACCGCATTTTTCAGCTGGCTGGAACCTCCGGTAGAGAGTGCAACACTCACATTGGTGATCACATCCACACTTTTACGTTTCCAGTACGTGAAGGATCCGTTGAAAGCGCTGAACCATTTTCCTTTGGCACCGTTCAGGCTGAAATCGAGTCCGACCTCGGTCTCCTTGGTTCTTTCCACACGGATTTCAGGGTTGCGAAGAGAAGACTGGAAGGAGTAAGCGAGCGACCCGCCCAGATTGCCGGGGTTGATACCGGGATAACGGGCACCGAAAGGAGGCTGAATTCCGGCCTCTCCGTAGGCAGCGCGCAATTTCAGGTAAGAAACGGTATTGCCGATCTTCTTATCCTTGATGAAATCGAAGGCGGCAAGATTGACATAACCATTCACATGCGGGAAGGTAAAGTTCAACCCATCACCGAAATTGGAAGACCAGTCGGTTCTGAAACCTGCATTAAGACCGGCCCAGTCGCCAAACTGGAACTGCTGATCGAGCAGATAACCATACGTAGTGAAGGGCTCATAGTAATCGAAGGCCACATTGGTGGAGCCGGCCGTAGAACCGTTGATCGGTGGATTCAAGGGCAGACCCACGCTGTATGTGTCGTATTCGCGGTATACATTCTTCCGGTAATCATAGGCCAGCAGAGTGGTGGAACGGATCGGAAGCTTGATCTTGAAATCACGCTCGAAATCGAAACGGAAGGTGGCGGAAGTCAACAGATTCTGATAGGTGTTGGTGTACTGGTAATTGTTGATTTCACCGGTCTCATCAGGAGCATAAACCCCCGCCCAGGCAAAATTGTCAACAGTGTTGACATTGGTGCTCTGGTTGGCGAAGGTCCACTTCGCATTTTCGTTGCGGTAGCTGATACCATATTTGGCATCGAGTTCCACCCATTTGTTTACCTGATAATTAAGATTCAGACCTTGAACAACCTCCACCTTGTTGTCAATACCGGATCCGTACTGCTTGTAGTAGTAAGGATTCGATGAATTCACGCTAAGAAATCCTGCATTGAGGTAGTTGGCATAGTTGCCATCCGGCTGCCTGTAAGCAAGATCAAAGAAGGGGGAAGTGTTAAGAAATCCAAATACGCCGCTTGCATAACTTCCGCTGGACAGGGTGGAAGTCTGGTTCCCGATTCCATAACCTACTCCTCCGGGCGCACCCAAAAGTGGGGCCATGTTGTTCTTGGTGTAAATTACCTGGGTGGTACTTCTGAGTTTCAGCCCTTTGAACAACTCAGTACCCAGATTCAGCGACAGGTTGGTCCTGTTCAGTTTACCATTTTTGAGAATAGGGGATTCAGTCACCGTGTTCGAAATCCCAAGATTATAGTCTGACTTGTCGCCACCGCCCGAAATGGATATGTTATTGTTCAGTGTGTACCCTTTCTGGAAAACCTGTCCGAAATGATCATAAAATTTCAGGTTGCCGTTGTAAGGCTGGTTATTGATGTTGCGAGGACCAAGGATAGCAGTCCTGCTTGCTGGATTGCCTGATCCGTCAATATTTCTTCCGAAACGGTAAGAGATGTTGGGCATGGTTCCATCGGGATTGATGGCCACTGGCAGACCGGTGGAGTATTGGAGGATGTTACCGTTCGCATCTGTGCTGTAAGGATGAAGCTTCGATTTCTGTACGTTCCCCACGTTCAGGAATTCATTGCTTGAATAGCTGGAAGAGAAATCGATGCGGGCGGCTCCCTTCTTTCCCTTCTTGGTGAAAATCTGGATGACACCGTTGGCACCCTGTGCACCGTAGAGGGTTGCGGATGCTGCACCCTGCACCACTTCCACCCGGTCAACATTGTTCAGGTCGAGCGAGTTGAGATCTACGCCTGTCACCTGGATACCATCCACCAGGATGAGCGGTGTGGTCCCTCCCAAAGAGTTGATGCCGCGAAGAACGATATTCACGGGGTCGCCGGGATTTCCGCTGATAGAAGAAATCTGTGCACCCGGAATCTTACCAACCAGGGCCTGGTCGATGGAGGCAGTAGGTGTTTGCGGCAACTTGTCGGCCGTAATGGACTCTACGGAAATGCCCACCCTGCGTTTGCTGGTGGCCACACCTGTACCGGTCACCACCACTTCGGAAAGCGCCTTGGGATCCTGTACCATTTTGATGTCTAGCAAGCCGGATCCTGCATCAACCTTGACGGTTTGGGAAGTATGTCCCACATCGGAGATGTCGATCGTGGAACTTGACTTGGTCTTCAGGGTGAAGGTACCGTCGGCTCCGGTGGTGGTGGTTACATTCTCACCCCTTGCCTTAACGGTAGCACCCACAATGGGTGAACCGTCTTTCGAATCGGTTACCCGGCCTGTGATGACACGCTGGGCCAGAACAGATACCGTACTCAGCACAAATACGGCAGCCAATAGTGCAATTTTTCTCATAATTGATGTTTGATTTTCAGTTAGTTGAATCAGCCCACTAGGAGGCCCAATCATTAGACAAAGGAATGTTAAAATTTGCTGCTTAACAAAAAAATAACCTTTTAGGGTAAAATTTGTACAATAAAATTTTATTTTATTATACATAATAAATTGTTTTTAAGACTATTGCGAACATAAAAGGTAAAAAAATCGGCCACCCGAAGGCAGCCGATTGTATTTTATACAGAAAATGACAGAAATCAATAGCCCGGATTCTGGGCGAAGTTGGGATTCTGCTGCACTTCAACAATAGGTATGGGCCAGATGAACCGGTGGCTGCTGTATGGAATCGAAGCCACTGCGGTAGGAAAAGCAGGAGGCGCAGCACAGTTGTACATGGCCGTTGTTGCAGCACCCGTACCCACTTTGGCTGGAATTCCACCACTCGGCACAGGAGCGAAGCTGGCGTCGTTGGCAAGACGATGGATGTCAAACCAACGTTTCCCCTCGGCCAGGAATTCAATACGCCGTTCATTCAATACGGCCTGAACCAGATCGTTAGGACCGGCAAATGAGGAGGGTGTATAAGCCTGCGTGGCCGGACTGGCAAGTGCACGGTTGCGTACGGAATTCAGCAAATCCAGTGCCCGTACGGAAACCCCGGATGCAGCACGGGCCTCGGCTTCAGAGAGCATCAGCAATACTTCGGCGTACCGGATTTGAGGAGCGGCATCGGCCTGCGTAGTCACATCCTTGTACTTGGTGGTGAATTGTCCGGTACTGGAAGCCAGTGTGGTTCTGCGCAAATCATCGCAGAGCCAGAAAGAGGCGTTCCAGATGACGGGACTGATGCGTACCAGACCGCGGCCACCAACTCCGGCAGGAGGAGCAGCGGGATTGCCGAGCATGTTCGGCAGTGAACCGTTCACACCGGGATTGTCAGTAGCATCATTACGGATGGAAAATATGCTTTCATCGCTCGTCCAGGGTGAGGCAAAAGCACCACCCGGGGTACTCATCAGCTTCCATCCGCCGATAGGGCTTACGTAAGGGGCCGCACCTGCAGGTACCAGCTTGTTTCCGTCGGCAATTACCGCAGCCCAGTCGCCCTTGGCGAGATTCACCCGCATCTTCAGTGCAATCGCAGCGGCCTTAGAGGCGCGGAATGTTTTGACCGCCGGAGTAGCCGACATGTTGGCTTCGGCGAATTCCAGGTCTGCCAATAGCTTCACATAATTTTCAGCTACAGTGGCCCGGCTGAGCGTACGCGCCTGTTCTGCCTTGGCATCGCTGTTGATACCGAACTCACGGTACACAATACCCGTTTTCGCACCGTTATTGTCGGAATAGGGGCGCGCGAAATGCGTAAGCAGTTCGTGATGCGCCCAGGCACGGATGAACCGGCATTCGCCCTCATACTGTGCTGCTGTTTCAGCAGGTATGGTTCCAGCAACTCCGGCAGCTCGTACCCCTTCCATGGTGAGGTTGGCCTTGTTGATCAGCGAATACAGGGTCTGGAAATGAAACACATTGTTGGCCGAAACGTCGGTGTAGGTCGCTTCGTAGGTAATTTGATAAAAAAGCGCCTGATTGAGCATGTCCTCACCCCGCATATCGCCCTGCTGGATATTGGCCGCACCGAAAGGATAGCCCCTGACCGTACCACCGAGATAGAAGCCCGACTGGGCGGCATCATAGACCCCGTTCATAGCCAGAAGACAACGCTCCGGACTGCTGAAGGCGGTTGCATCGGTAAAGGAATCGTATGGAACAACATCCAGGATTTTTTTCTCACAACCGGATAAAAACAGGGTCAGACCGATGATGGCGGCCCACCCGATTTTTTGTGCTGTTTTATTCTTGTTGACTATCATGATTTTGGTGTTTATCTGGTTAAGAAATTAGAGACCAACCGAAAGACCGAATGAGATGTTTCTTGCGGAAGGCACCACATTGTAGTTGATGCCGGCCTCGGTGATGTTCTCGGGATCGATACCGGAGAACTTGGAAATCAGCCAGAGGTTTTGTCCCTGAAGGAAGAAACGCACCGACTTGATGTGTCCTTTGCCGAACTGTTGCAGCGTATTGCGGTTCAGGCTGTAGCTCAGCGCCACATTCTCCAATTTGATGAAATCGCCTTTTTCCACAAAGCGGCTGCTGGCGCTCTGGTTCAGGTTGATGAAATTCTCGCGGCCATACCAGAGGCGCGGCACATTGGTCTGTTGTCCGGCCGTGGTCCAGCGGTTGAGGATTTCCGTTCCGTTGTTGGTAAAGCCTTGGTTGAACAGTGACTCCTGGGCGGTTTGGTTGAACACATAATTTCCTCCCGAATAACGGAAGAACACGTCGAGCTGGAAACCTTTATACCGGAAGGTCTGGCTCAGACCACCGAAATAAGTAGGCAACACATTGCCCAGAATGCCGCGGTCGGTGGCGGCGAGCGTGGCAGGATTTCCCAGAGTGGCGTCTTCGGGCTTCACAACTTCGAAGTACGAAGAATTGGCGATGTTGCCCTGGATGAGCTTACCATCGGATTTCACATACATCGGGTTTCCATTACCA
>JBIIDU010000117.1:0-7474 GCA_044238165.1 Ferruginibacter sp.
CCCCGTCTATCTCATCACACCGCCTTTCACCCAGCTCAATACCCCCTACCCTGCCACCGCCTACCTCAAAGGTTTTTTCAATACCCGGGGGATTCCCGCTTACCAAAGCGACTTGGGAATTGAAGTGATATTGCAGATTTTCTGCCGGAAGGGCCTTATTGAACTCTTTGCAGCCTGTCCCACACCGGAAGATGAAACCTGGAACACCCTCAGCGAAAATGCACGAAGAATCCTCCTGCTCCAGCAGGATTATGTAAATACCATCGATGCGGCCGTCTCTTTTTTGCAGGGAAAACAAGCAACGATGGCGCATACCATTGCAAGGCGCAACTGCCTGCCGGAAGCGGAACGTTTCAGGCAGCTCGACGACCTGCAATGGGCATTCGGACAAATGGGTGTGCAGGACAAAGCCAAACATCTGGCCACACTTTACCTTGAAGACATCAGCGACCTTATCCGTGAATGTGTGGATCCTCATTTCGGATTCAGCAGGTATGCCGAAAAACTGGGCCGCAGCGCCAACAGTTTCGACGCACTGCATGAAGCACTTCAGCAAGAGCATACGTATGTGGACAAGATTTTGCTCGGCCTGCTCGATGCGAAAATAAAATCACTGCAGCCCCGGCTGGTAGCAATAAGCGTCCCTTTTCCCGGAAATCTGTTTTCCGCCTTCCGCTGCGCCGGCCATATCAAAGAAAACTATCCCGGCATCCGGACGGCCATGGGCGGCGGATTCGCCAATACGGAGCTACGCAGCCTCGCCGACAAAAGGGTTTTCGATTATTTCGATTTTATCACCCTCGACGACGGTGAGGCTCCGCTGGAAAACCTGATCGGTTACCTCGACGGTCAAAAAACTTCGGAAGAGCTGAAGCGCACCTATCTGCTCCGCAATGGCGAAGTGGCTTACATCAATAATCCATCCTGCAGCGACTACAAACAGAACCAGACCGGCACTCCCGACTACAGCGACTTATTGCTAGACCGTTATATCCAGGCCATTGAAATCATCAATCCCATGCACAGCCTATGGAGCAACGGGCGCTGGAACAAACTCACCATGGCACATGGTTGTTACTGGGGTAAGTGTACCTTCTGCGACATCAGCCTCGATTACATCAAACGATATGAGCCGCTTACTGCAGTCATCCTTTGCGATCGTATGGAGGAAATGATTGCCCAAACCGGCGAAACAGGCTTTCATTTTGTGGATGAGGCAGCACCACCGGGATTGATGAAAGCTCTGGCCATTGAAATCATCCGCCGGAAACTGGTGGTCAGCTGGTGGACGAACATTCGTTTTGAAAAAAGTTTTTCCCGATCGCTATGCCAGTTGCTCAAAGCCAGCGGATGTATAGGCGTTTCGGGCGGGCTCGAGGTCGCAAGCGACCGGCTGCTGGCCCTGATCAACAAAGGTGTTACCGTGGAACAGGTGGCCCGCGTTGCACGGAACTTTACCGAAGCAGGCATCCTGGTGCATGCCTATCTCATGTATGGCTTTCCTACCCAAACTACACTGGAAACAATCGACAGCCTGGAGATGGTCCGCCAGCTCTTTGAAGCAGGCGTGTTGCAATCGGGGTTCTGGCATCAATTTGCCATGACTGCCCACAGCCCCGTAGGCCTGAACCCTGAAGCGTTCGGCGTAAAACGGGCAAAAGAAACCATCATCACATTTGCCGACAACGATGTGGAGCATGTCGACCAAACAGGCACCGACCATGACAGCTTCGGTTTCGGCCTGAAGAAATCCTTGCTGAACTACATGCATGGTGTGGGGTTCGACGAGCCGCTCCACAAATGGTTCGACAGGAAGATACCCAAAACCACAATCGCACCCGGCCATATCCGCAGCATTTTATCGATAGATGAAATGGCTGAAGGCAAGCCCACAGACAAAGTTGTTTTTCTGGGCCGGCTGCCCGAAATCAGTATCGAGACAAAGAGTAAAAAAGGCAGAAAATGGGAGGTAGCGGTCTTGCGTTTTGAAACAAGGACGGAGACTATAGAAATAAAAACAGAGCGCGCAGCGGGCGCATGGCTGCATGGCATCCTCCCGCTGTTGCAATTATCCGAAAAGGCGCTATGTACCTTGGGCGAAGTGAAGGAAAATTACCAGGCGGCAGGCCTCGAAGATTTTGAGCTTTTCTGGGACAACAAGCCGGTGAACCAGTTGTATAAAGCGGGATTGCTGCTATTATAAATTTCCGCCAACATTTGTGAGCAGTGCCGGTCTTACCGAAATATTATTTGAATAAACCTTTAATTTCAACTTGCTTCCTGATCAGCAACATAACAATTTCAATAATCAAAACTCAAAACCATGAACAGGATACTTGTCATACTGACCATCGACACCGAGAACCTTCCCGACAATTTTCCCCAAATACTGCAGCAGGAGCGTGAAGTGGTGGCCCAATGGAAAAAAGAGGGACTGCTGGAACAAATGTTTATGCGGCCAGCCAAAAATGGCGCCGTGCTTCTGTTCAAAGATATTGATGAAGAAAAAGCAAATGAATTGATGAAAACGCTTCCCTTTTACGCGTTAAAAAAATCAATTGAGGTATTGCCGCTGATCAAAGACCCCGAGCTTTGAAGCAACCGGCCAGATGAATTTGTAGCAATCTTTTCAATCACTTCTGAAGGGGGGATGTTGGTCTGAGTTTGATAGTGAATTACTTGCCGATACAAAACTTACTGAACACATAATCCAGCACATTTTCATTGGTGACGGTTCCCGTCAGTTCGCCGATATGCTGCAGGCAGAGCTTGATATCGGGCGCCAGCAAATCGGTGGTAAGCCCCTGCTCCATGCCTGAGCAGATGGCCTGCAGGTGCGTTTCAATCTGACGCAGATGCTGCAGGTGCCTTGTATTGGTGATGAGCGTGGACGATGACTGGAAATCGGTAGCGGCCGCCATCTCGTGCAAAGCCCCGGTAAGCAGGCCGATGCCGGACTTTTCGCGGGCCGAAACATACAGGTAACCCTCGTGGCGTTCTGTTTCAGGGTGGGCATCGATCTTATTCAGCACCACCAAGTGCTTTTTGTCACCGACCAGTTCGCACATCGCTTCCAGATTCCCTTCATCACCGGGCTCGGTGAGCAGCAGTACAATATCGGCCTGTGCGATTTTCTGATGCGAACGCCGGATGCCCATCTCCTCGATTTCATCGGTGGTGTGGCTGCGGATGCCCGCCGTATCGATAAAATGGAACAGAATGCCTCCGATGTTGATGCTTTCTTCCACGGTATCGCGGGTGGTACCCGCAATGGCGCTCACCAGGGCGCGCTCCTCATTGAGCAAGGTATTCAGCAGCGTGCTTTTGCCGGCATTCGGCCGGCCCACAATGGCCACGCGCACACCGTTGGCCACCACATTGCCCAGGCGGAAAGAATCAATCAGGCCCCTTACTTTTTCCAGCGAATCATCAAGCAGCTTGCGGAACTGCAGGCGGTCGGCAAATTCCACATCCTCCTCCGCAAAATCGAGTTCCAGTTCCATCAAAGCGCTGAACTCCACCAGCTTTTCACGCATCCACTGCAGGTCGTGGCGGAATCCCCCGCGCAACTGATGCAAGGCCGATTGCTGCTGCGCGTCCGTCTGGCTGGCAATCATGTCGGCCACCGATTCGGCCTGGGTGAGGTCCATCTTACCGTTTAGAAAGGCTCGCTGGGTGAATTCACCGGGTCCCGCCAGCCGCGCTCCCTTCGCCATGCAGGCCTCGAGTACTTTGTTGAGCACCAGCGGACTTCCATGGCAACTGATTTCCACCACATCCTCACCGGTGTAACTTTTGGGATTACGGTAAATGGATACCACCGCCTCATCAATCAGATTACCGTCAATTGCCAGCCAGCCCACATGCAGGGTATGTGATGCCTGTTCCGAAAGCTTTTTGGAAACAAACAACGCATCGGCAATGGCCAGCGCCCGGCTGCCACTCAGCCGAACCACACCGATGGCTGCCGTACCCGGTGCTGTAACCGGGGCCACAATGGTATCGGAATGCATGCTCAGTTTCAATGACATGAAACAAAGATACAACCGTCAAAGAGCTTTGCAGGTGAGATCTCCCGTAGTGGAGGGGGAATAAAAAAATCCCCCCGGAAACCGGAGGGATAAAGTTTTTTGTAATGAACCCGGATCACTCACCCGCAACGGCAAACGTAATGGGTTGCGAACGGTAAGCGTTCACATTGCGGCCGTTCTGAAGCGCAGGCGTCCATTTCGGACCCTTTCGGATTACCTTGATCGCTTCCTGGCACATGCCGTATCCCGGATCTTTCTCGCAGCTCACCTCGCTGAGGGAGCCGTCTTTTGCCACAATGAAACGTACAATTACAGTATGGTTGCCTTCAGGGGCTCCATTATCAACGGGAACCTGGGCATTGAGATTACGCTCCAGATAACGTCGCCATCCGTCGGTACCTCCTGGAAATTCAGCTTCCTTCTCCACCTTGGTGAAAATTTTGTCCTCGTCATCGGTCTTGGGGGCCTCCACTACCGTGGTACCCTTGTCTTCTACAGGCGCCTGTACAATCTGGTTGGTATTGTCGCTCTCCACGTTCTTGTCGCTGATCACCTGATCCTTGATCTCTTCAATCTTTTCATCTTCCTTCACTTCTTCATCCTTCACAATTTTGGGAGGTGTGAACTGGATCTGCTTGATTTCGGGTGGCGGTGGGGGTGTGGGCGGCGGTGGCGGTGGCGGCGGCGGTGGCGGTTCATCGGGCTTGATTTCCGCAAGTTGTGTATCGACCACCATCATCTTTTCCCCGCTCTTCTTGCTGAATACGTTGGCGAACACCGAACCCAGCAGGATCAACAGGACCAACGCACCGGTGATGAGCAGAGCCCGGGCCAGCCGGCTATTGTAGGTCTTGCGGAGAAAATAAGCGCCGTACTGTTTGTTGCGGCCATCAAAAATGATGTCGAGCACATCGGCGTTCAGAATGTTTTTTGCTTCCATTGGTTTACTCTTTGGTCTTATGATGCGGAATGGGGCGGATTTCCATAACCGAGAGGGCTATTTTATTCCGTTGGCCTCTTCCGTTTTTTGGATCAGCATGGTCTCGGTATCGGAAATGTCCACTTCCGCATAGTGTCCGGGAGGAATACCGTTGATAGCCATCTCGTCGATGATGTCGATGGCGTTCTTGAACTTGCTTTCCTTGTCGGCCTTGATGATGTACATCAGGTCACTCTTGGGCTGGTCGCCATTGGGCACGGAATTGCGCTTGTCGAGGATGATCTGGCGGATATCCTTGAAATTCGATGACTTGAAAATCTGCGAGGCGTTTTCGGCCGTGAGGGTACCAAAATAATAATAAACCTGGTCGGCCTTGCCGAGCAGGATGGTCATCACCGCGCTTTCCTTCACCTTGAGCTGGGTCTCGATATTGTCGTCCTTCGGCTCGTTCATCGTCATCGCCGTGGGCTTGCTCATCGTGGTGGTGAACACAAAGAAGGTGATGAGCAGAAAGCCGAGGTCAACCATAGGCGTGAGGTCGACCCGTGTGGACAGTTTCTTCGGTTTCTTGACGCCGGGGCCTTTCTTATGACCACCCCCCGACGAGGTATCCATTTCTGCCATGGGATATTTTTTTAGAGTGCGTTAAAGATGGGTTAAGACCGCTCCTTGATTTTCTTGTACAGCTCGGAGCCTACCGGTGCCGATTCGGAACCGGTTACGATTTTGAACTTGTACAGACTGTTCTTTTTGAGCGCGTACTTGATGTTCTTGAACTGCGGATAAAGTGCTTCATTATCACCCTTCACCAGCATGATTTTCTCGAGGTCCCGCTGGCTTCCGCCGGCATAAGCGGTGGTGATGCTCCGGTACCAGTCAACCAATTCGTTGTTCGTGCTGTCCAACACCGGAATGCCCGGCATCTGCGTCGGCGGCATGGGCGTGGAAAGCGAGAGCATGCTCTTGATCGATCCCAGGGGCACGCCGATAAAGGGCTGCTTGGCCAACCGGCTGAGTTCATCAGGCGAGAGCCCCAGACCCTTCTGGGTATTGATCAGCCCCAGAATATCCTTCTTCTTGGTTTCATCGCCCAGCATCAGGAATACTTTCCCTTCCTTCGTGAGGGTGGTAAGTATGGACTTTTCGGCAGCCGCTTCGGAGGAAACGGAAGTGGGCGGAGCCACGGTCACGGCCTCAGGGGGCTTCTGCTTGGTGGCCAGGATGAAGAAAGACAGCAGCAGGAAAGCCACATCGCACATAGCCGTCATATCGATATTGGTACTCTTACGCGGTATTTTCGCTCTTCCCATAATTCAGTAATTGGTTTATTAACACCTTAGAGATTCAGTTTTGCCTCTTTTCCATAAAAGACCGCGGATCAGCGGTACTGGGAAGCAAAACTCTGGGTGAGGGTAAAACCGCTCTCGTCGATGCCGTAAGTGATAGCGTCGATCTTGGTGGTGAACATGTTGTAGAAAATGATGGCGAAAGCCGAAGTACCGATACCCAGGGCCGTATTGTACAGGGCCTCCGAGATACCTACGGAAAGTTTACTGGCCGCATCGCCGCCGCCCTCTCCTTCACCCAGGGCGGAGAAAGAACGAATCATACCCAACACCGTACCGAGAAGACCCAGCAGGGTAGCCACCGAGGCGATAGTGGAAAGGAATACAAGGTTTTTCTCCAGCATAGGCAACTCCAGCGATGTGGCTTCCTCCACTTGCTTCTGTATGGCTAAAACCTTCTGTTCGGTAGAGAGTTCGGTGTTGCCAATCATTTCCTTGTACTTGTGGAGGCCCGACTTCATCACGTTGCCCACGCTGCCGCGCTGCTTGTCGCACTCGGCGATGGCGGCATCCACATTCTTGTTGGCCAGATGGTACTGCACTTTGCGCAGGAAATCGGCGCTGCTGCCATTGCCTGTGGCTTTGCTGATGGTCATAAAGCGCTCAATGACAAACGTGATCATGGTCAGGAACGAACCGATCAGGATGGGTACGATGATGCCTCCGAGGTACATCTTGTTCAACGCATTCTTGGGACCGTCGTGGTCGGGCCAGAAAGCACCGGTTCCCGGCTTGGAGAAACCGCTGGGATTACCCAGCACGAAACGCCAGATGATATAACCCACAATCACACAGATGACGGGAGCCAGTAGGGAAATCATGTTGCCGGATTGCTTCGTTCCCGCAGCTGGGTTTGCTTTCGTTGATGCAGTTGATTTAGTGTCTGCCATGTCAGTCAATTTAAAAAGTGAATAAAAATTAAGTTTTTGCGGTTATACCCACAATGCTACATAAAAAGAGCGAATCGCGCCAATTTTCAGCGGTATTTTTTCATGAATCCGGGGGGAGCAAGGCTGCAAGGCAGGGCAGGAAAAATGTTTGCGCTTACTCGTAGCGCAGCGCATTGATGGGATTAAGCCGAGAGGCCTTGATAGCAGGCAGCAATCCGGCAGCCAGCCCCACAATGCTGCATACCACCACCCCGGCACCCACCCAGG
>JBIIDU010000118.1:0-7458 GCA_044238165.1 Ferruginibacter sp.
AGCAGTTCGGCTGTTTGTTTACCGATACCCGGTATGTCTTCGAGTGAATTCCGGATAGCACCTCTGCTGCGCTGGTTGCGGTGGAAGCCGATACCGAAGCGGTGCACTTCGTCACGGATGCGCCGGATGAGTTTCAGGCTCTCACTGTTCCAGGGAAGTCGCACAGGGTCGCGGTCGCCGTAAAAAAATAATTCTTCCTCGTTCTTGGCCAGCCCGATAAAAGTCATTTTGCCCGACAGCCCCAGTTGATGTATGCTCTCCATCGCAGCATTGAGCTGTCCTTTACCTCCGTCGATGATCACCAGATCGGGCAGGGGCTGCCCCTCTTTCATCAGGCGGTGGTATCTGCGGTACACCACTTCCGCCATGGTGGCAAAGTCATCGGGGCCTTTCACCGTTTTTACATTGAACTTCCGGTAATCGGATTTGCTGGGTAGGCCGTTTTTGAAGCAGACCATCGCACTCACCGGAAAACTGCCCTGGAAATTGGAATTATCGAAACACTCGATGTGCAGCGGTAGTTGCTGCAGATGCAGGTCGGTTTTCATCTGATGCAGCACGTTCATGGCAGTTTCACCGGTACTTTCTTCGAGTCGCAGCAGTTTCTTCTGGCGGAGCTCTCCGGCAAAATGGTTCACATTTTTAAGGGAAAGTTCCAGCAGTTTTTTCTTCACTCCCGCTCGGGGTATGGTGATCTTGATCGCCTTGTCCGGGAACTCTATGGGGAAGGGTACAATGAACTCGAGTGCCGCACTTTCATAAGTGGATTTTATTTGTCCGATGGCGAAGGAAAGCACTTCGGCCGGCGTCTCCTCCAGTTTTTTTTGCAGGATAATGGTTTTGGTGAAAATCACGGCTCCGTCTCTGACCGACAGATAATTTACGTATGCGGTTTCATTTTCCTCCAGAATGCTGAACACCTCAACGGCACCTTTTTGCTCACTGACCACCGTTGAGCTTGATTTGTATTCCTGGAGGTGCCGCAGCTTCTGCTGGATGGATTCCGCTTCCTCGAACGCCATGGATTTCACTTTCTCAAGAATGAGCGCCTGATAATGCCTGATGACCTCGTTAAGGTCACCCTTCAGTATTTCACGGAGACGGCGCAGTCCGCTGTCATAATCTGCCCGGCTTTGTAATCCTTCGCAGGGCCCTTTGCAATTGCCCAGATGGTATTCAAGGCATACCTTGAATTTTTTCCTGGCGATGTTGGCCTCGCTTAGGTTCAGCGCACAGTTGCGGAGGGGTATCTGTACTTTGATGAATTCAAGCAATTCCCTGACTTTGGAAACGGAGGTGAAAGGCCCCAGGTACTGTGATCCGTCGGCAATTTTCCTGCGGGTGAAAAAGACGCGGCTGAAGGGCTCGTTCTTGATCACGATATAGGGATAGGTCTTGTCGTCTTTGAGGTCGATGTTGAATTGCGGCCTGAACTGCTTGATGAGTGTGTTTTCCAGCAGAAAGGCATCCTGTTCATTGTTCACGATGGTGAACTCGATGAATCGGATCCGCCGGACCAGCTCCTGCGTCTTGAAATTGACTGTTTTGCCGCTGAAATAGGAGCTTACCCTTTTTCGGATGTTCCGTGCTTTGCCGATGTAGAGCAGCTTGTTGTTCTCATCATGATATTTGTAAATGCCGGGCTCTGTGGGCAGTGTATCCGCAATTGTCCTGAACTCTTCTCTGGTCATAAACTCCCGTTGGCTTTGGGGCAAATACGGTAAATCATTCGTTGAAGTTCCACACGATTTTTTCCTCCCGTACCGCCTGGTACCGGCCCGATCCGTCGTTTTTAAGTGTGGTGATTTTGGCCCATTTGTCGGCAACCCAGGTCAGCTGCTGCTCGGTTGCGCCCCGATCGGCAAGAAATCGTTTTACGACATAAATTCTCTTGATTTTTCCGGTGGCATTGTTCACATAAACGTCCCAGTGAACGATCGGAGTGGCGGCGGCAGCATCCACATTTTGTTTCGGGTCGTAGGTGAACGTAACCGCATCAAGGGTCAGGTCGTTGAAATTCGACTCATTGAAATAGCGGCAAAGGTTGGTGTCGTTGATGGCATGTTCCGTGAAGGGCTTTAGTATGTTCTTCGCTTCCGCAGGTTGTTGCATCCAAATTGTGTCTGTCTTTCCGTTTGAAGTCACAAGGTGCATGGGGTTGACCTGCAGCGTATCCAGCCCGCTGATCTGTGCCTTTATGAAGGAAGTGACCGGAAAAAAACGGATTTCTGTTTCGGCCGTGTTCCGGTTCCGTTCGGCACCACCCGAACATCCGATAATACTGTGCGCTAAGAGAATTGCAATGAATAGACGTAGCATCCGATAATGAATGATTTTCCTTTAAAGGGTATTTCCTTGTAAAATTAGATCAAACCCCGCACATCATGCAACGGAGCGAACGCTTTGGCCGGACCGGAATAAAAAAAACCACTGCGGGTACGGTGCAGTGGCTTTTATGAAAAAACTTGTTCCTTGGGAACAGGATATAAACGGGCGAAAGGAGCAGATATTGCCTGGAGACCGTACCCCGTCAGAATTTTTTGGTAAACCCTGCCTTGAGTCCAAAGCCGTTAAGCCGTTCCAGCACATTGTACAGTCGGGTATTTGTGGAAAGAAGGTTGGTGCGGAATTCCGGACCCAGTTGCCAGGTGTATCCTCCGCGGGAGAAACTCAGGTAGGTTTCTAAGGATGCATAAAGACCGGCTTTGTTCAGCAGGGAATTGTCTTTCACATAATATCGCCTGTCGGCCGACAGGAGGTAATTGCGTGCCGATAGAACAAATGCAGGCTGGATATTGGCGCCGGCATACCACTGCAGGTTTTCATCGCCGGCAATCCGTGCATCGATACCAATCGGAATGGAGAACTGGAAACTGTTGTTGTGGAGTTGGACGGCATCCACTCCGTTCAAATTGGATAGTGTAGTTGTTTTATAGACATTGAGCACGTTTCCGGTTTCATTGTCGCTGAGCAGGATGGACGTGCCGATGGGGTGGTGGTTCTCAAACGCATCAATGGTGTATTGCTGGTAATTGAGCTGTGCACCGATTTTGACTTTCAGATTTTTCAGCAGCGGATATTTTAGGGCATAGCCTGCTTCAATGCCGTAAGAAAGTTTCTGACGCACATCACTGTTCAGCGAGCCGTTCAGTTCGTCGGTGCTTACGGCGGCCCGCACTTTATCGGGAGTGTTGTCCTTAAGGGTGCGGTAGGAAACAGAGGGGGCTATATGAGCCTGCCACTCCAGTTTCCCTTTCCAGGGCTTGCTTTTTTTTCTGCCGTATAAGGCATAATCCTCTATCCATCCCTTTTCCTCAGGGCTACCTCCATCCTGCCGGGTCGGTCTTGTAAGTACGGTATTTGAAACCAGGGAAGCGCTGTCCGTTTTCAACGAGAGAAGCCCGTCACTCTCTTTGGCATAAAATTGTGAACTATTGTCTTCCTGAGTTCCTGAAGCAGGCTCAGTTTCCTGATTGCTGTTTTTTGGCCTAACGGAACCCGGAATCCGTTTGGAGCCCGGCGTATAAAGTCCGGCGGGCTTACCTTTCCTGATGTCGGTTGCCACGTCGGACAAAACATCCGGAGCATTCAGGTTTACGGCAAGGTCGCGTTGTATCGGGTTCAGGGCATTGTTTCCGGACAGGTTCTTCTCAAAAGCCGAACCCGGGTTCCGGATTGATTTTTTGGATTCAACCAGTGTTATGTGGAACGGATGCTGCTTGCCGGTGATTGTTTTCAGCCCTTTTTGTGCATTGTTGAATCTGTTTTCTGCGTTTTCCGGTTCTTTTCGGGATGAGTTATACGCAGCGGCACTGTTATTTGATTTTAAAGAGACAGGCTCTTCGAAAATTTTGGGTAGATTCTTTTCGGTCGACGTTATGCTTTCGTCCTTAAGCGGAATACCGGGTGGGCGAGGGGATATTTTCTGTTTCGCCTGTTCCTTGTTTTCGGCATATTGCAGCCCGGGGCGCATATCGTTTTCGGAAATGCTTTCGGGAGCGTTCAGGTGACCGAACATAAACAGGAGCGCGAGTACCAGCAGGCACACACTCACCGATGGCCATTTTTTAGAGGGGTGGATGTTGTTGTAGATGCTGGTCCATATTTTTTTGCCTGCAACCAACTCGAACTGGTCGGTCTTCTCCCGCAAAAACTGCTCAAAATATCCTCTTTCGTTTTCCATATCTTTCTTCCGCAAGCGCTTGGTTTGTTTACTGTCTGCCCGTCATTGTTATCCGTACAGCCGGCCGTTTGTGACATTTTTTTTGATGATCTGCTTTTTCACCAGCAGTTCCTCCAGCATGGCTTTGGCGCGGGTGTATTGGCTTCTGCTGGTACTTTCTCCGATGTCCAGCATGGCACCTATTTCCTTGTGGCTGTATCCTTCGATGGCATAAAGGTTCAGCACGGTTCGGTATCCGAGGGGCAAGGTTCTGATGGTTTCCACAATCTGGCGCACTTCAAAGTAAGAGCCTGCAGCTTCCTCCTTTACCCTGATCTGTTCCGTAACATCCGCGATATCCAGGGTCTCCGCAAACTTCCTGTTGCGTTTCAGGATATTGATGCAGGTATGAACGATGATGCGGCGGATCCATCCTTCAAGAGACCCCTCATTTCTAAACTGGCCGATTTGTGTATATACCTTGATGAATCCTTCCTGCAGCATGTCTTCCGCATCCTGCCTGTTCCGTGCAAAGCGGTAACATACGCCGAACATGCGCGGACTGAAACGCTGATACAGGGCATCTTGCGCCACAGCATTTTTCCGGATACAGCCGTCAAGGACCTCCGCTTCTGTCATTGTTGCCTGATTTACAGCATAAATATAGAGTAAATAAACAGCGTATGCGCTGCTTTCGGATTGTTTTAACAATTGGGGGGTATACGGACATTCAGATTTGTTGCCTGTCTGAATGATTGGGGTAAAAAAAAGCGGCCTTTTTCGGAAGCCGCTTCTCGGAATGAAGAATTTTCACCAATTCGCCCGAATTGTCAGGAAAAGGCTTCTTCCCGCCGCGGAAAATCCGGATGAAAAATACCGGTAATTGCGGTCGAAGATGTTTTCAACCCCACCCTGAATCTGGAGATAGCTGTTGATCTTATAGCCGAAGTTCCAGTTGACTGTCATCCAGGAGGGCGTGCCATCTGCAGTGGCATACTGGGCATTGTCCTCTCCATCGGGATTGAATCGCTCCAGCCGTTTCCATCCGTTATACTGCAGGAACAGTTCACTGTTCATTCGGGTTCCGGAATACCGGAGCGAGGTGCGGCCAAATATCGGTGGAATATGGTCGAGCGGCCTGCGGTTCACATTCCGTTTGACCAGGGCATAGGTTCCGTCAGGTTGTTTCTCATAGATGGCGGAAGCTGACGACGGGTTGACCATGAATTCTCCTTTGGTGAAACTGATTGTTGATTCGAGCAGTAGCTCAGCCGTAATTTCCAACCGGGCGCTGGCAGTCAGGCCGAACAAATTGGCCCGGTTAGCGTTCTGGCTGGCCAGCACCTGGCACATTACGCCGTTGTAAAGAATGGAATCCTGTCCATTCAGCCGGAAGGGCGCTTTGACAATTGCATTCCGGAAAAGTGTATAGAATCCGTTGAGCTCGATGGTGAAACGGCTTCCCAATTTTCTTGCAATCGCCAGGTCGAAGTTGTAGGTGTATTCCGGTTTGAGGTTTGCGTTGGGAATCACCACCTGGCGGGCGGCTGTGCTTGTTTCAAAAATCTTGGAAAGATCGTCGATGTTCGGAGCCCTGAATCCGCTCGAAAGATTTGTACGTAAGGTTGTTTTATGGTCGGGATTCCATACCAGCCCGATGTTTCCGGTGATGGCCGCATTGTTTTGCCTTACCGCGGTGTCGGGCAATCGGAAAAATGAATTATCGATGATGTCGCTGCTCAGTCCGATGAACTGAAAACGGATTCCATCGTTCAGCACCAGCTTGCCGTTTTTGAATTTATGGAGGTGTTGTGCGAACAGGGCGATGCTGTTCATCCGGTTTTTCCCGTCCGGATACCGGGTGTCTATTTTTTCAACCGTTCCGGTAAGCAAATTGGTTCGGGTGGCTGTCGATCTGACATCATTAAACTGGAGGTCGAGCCCTGCAGTAAGCTCATGGCGATTCATGATTTTCCGGCCGGAAAGCATAGCTCCGCCAACGGTAACCTGTTCCCCCCTGCTGTCAAGGCGGTCATATTGCCGGTATTCGCGTGTGATGCGGCTTTCTTCGATCTTCTGCACGCTGATATTTGCTTTCACTTCATCAAACCAACCCGCAGGGGTTGCGTTGAATTCATAGGATCCCAATAATCGTTGCTGTGGTCCGTACTTCCAAACAGCCCAGCGGAGGTTGCCGTTGCGGATATCCTGCAGCCGGTCGTACCGCGGCACATCGCTCGAGTTGGAAAGCTGGAAGTTGAGCAGATGGGTCGTATTGTTTCCAGGCTTGAAGAGGATTTTCTGCATGATGTCCCATTGCCGGTAGCCTGAAAATTTCTGTATCCGGTCGTCCGGATTCGACAGGATACTGTCGCTCCCGTTTATTTGACCGATATAGCTGCTCCGCCGTCCGAAGTCGGGATAGTTTTCGGGGTAGCGGTTGCCCATGCGCATGTCGCCGAAGTCGCTGTAGGTGGCGGAGAGCAGCCAGCCCCATTTTTTTCCTCCGATACTGGCATCGGCATGGATGGTCTTTTCCTGATTGGCGTTATTGTAGCGTACAAATGCATTTCCGGCATGTAGGGTTTTTCCGTTGTAGGCGAGTACCGGTCTTTTGGTGATGAAGTGTATCGCTCCGCCGAGCGCATCGCTTCCGTAAATGGCCGATGACGGTCCGTAAAGAATCTCCACCCGGCTCATCATGTTCTGGTCGGCTGTGATGACGTTCTGCAGGTGTCCGCTCCGGTAGATGGCATTGTTCATACGGACGCCGTCTACAATCAGCAGGATACGGCTGGCCTCAAATCCCCGGATTACGGGGCTGCTTCCGCCCTGCTGGCTTTTCTGTACAAATATTTTTCCGGTGCTCATCAGCAGGTCGCCGGTATTTTGCGCATTGATGCGGGAAATTGTTTTCGACGTAATGAGGTCAACCGGCTGCGCGATGTTTTTGATTTTCTCCGTGAAGTTGCTCGCCGAAATAATGACTTCATCAAGCCTCATGCTGTCGGGAATGGGCTGTTTGATTTCCTGCGCGGATAAGGTCACACCGGTGCTTAAAAAAGCTGCAATACCGATGATTTTATTCAATATGGAATTATACTGGTTCATGTAGTTGTTGATAGATTTAATGCTTCCCCCGATGACAATCGAAAGTCGCAGGGGGATACCGGGCGGTCTTGTTCATTTCATGGAGGTTATGAAGCAGACATCTCCGATTACGAAATACAATGGTTTTCTGCCGGACCCTCCGGCTGACATTAAAATAACAGGGAGTAACCGTCTACCGGACGGAG
>JBIIDU010000119.1:0-7243 GCA_044238165.1 Ferruginibacter sp.
TTCACTTTTTCTAGCTGCTGCTGCTGCTGCAACAGCAGTTTCTCTGAAGCCTTGCGTTCGGTGATGTCATTCACAAAAGCGATGACGAACAGGCGGTCTTCCTTACGGTAGGTACTGAGGCTGACTTCTACCTGAAACTCCTCCCCGTTTTTGCGTAATGCGAACAAATCTCGCCCGGTACCCATGGCGCGCTGTCCGGGCTGGGTCATATAGTTGTCGCGGTATCCCGTATGCCCGGTCCGGAAACGTCCGGGCAGGAGCGCTTCCACGGGCTTACCCTGTAGTTCCGACAATTGTGAATAACCAAAAAGCTGGAGCAGAAAATTATTGGCCAGGATGATTTCGGCGCGTTGGTTAGCCAGCAGAATACCTATGGAAGCATACTGGAAAAGTGCGTCGAACTGTACCGATTCCTCATTTTCCCTTGTATGGTCAGCAGTCAGCATAAAAATCTTATAACACCGAGAACGAAATGCGCCGTTACACTATAAGGAGGAAAACGCATTTTTTAGAAGCAATCAAAATCACTTGATAAATATAGTGCAAATATTTAGAGGTATTGGGAAAACAAAAATGAATGCGGCTTCGAACTATTACAATTCAGTAAATTCAGTATAGGGAGTCAGTAAAAATACTAAGTCATCATGGCTTTTTCAGCACACGGTAGTTACCGACCGCGCTTAATAACCGCATGAGCCATTTTTTGAAAGGAGTAACATCGTACAATTCTCCGATGAGTGGCGGTGGTTGACTGAAGAGCGAATCGGCTGCCGCAACCTGACGCCAGTCGATGGCCTTATCTGGATCACCGGCAAAACTTCCAGCCTTCAGCATCACCTTCAGAAATTCACGGGCAATGATGGCCTGCCCGATGGCGGTGGGATGCACCCCGTCGAGGCTGAAGAGTCCGCCGGCCGTCCTTTCTCCATTCCGGTCGGCAGCGAAGTAACGGGTATCTACAGTTTTGTCAGGGCTGCGGAAAAATTCGGGTAAGGAATAAGTCGGCCGATAGCTGTTGCGTTTCAGCGCCAGGCCCGACAGGCAGGAAGCGATGTCGACCAGCCAGAAGCGGCGTGATCCGCAGGCCTCGTTGGCATCGGCCACCAATTCCTGAATGATCCGGTTGTAGGCTCTTATGGTATTGTCGATGTGCAGCACCTGTGCGATATCCAGGTGCGGCAATGATTCGTCGAAGCTTTCGGCAAACAGGAAATACGGATAATGGCGCCCGTACGAACAGGGCTGCTCCACCCCTTCCCGAAGTTCGCTCCTTGAAGCAGGTGCCGGATTTTCCATATCCACAGGCCATTCGGTGACAGGGACCCTTTCACGCGCATCACTGCTTCCCGCTGCTTTGATAAGCGGGCAGATGGTGACCAGCGGAATGGTGGCCACAAACACATGCCAGTCTGTTCCACACGGATTATCCTGCATGATGGCCTGCACCCGGTTCATCAGGTACCGGTATTCGGCCCTGAAGTCGAGCGGATGCCAGAGGTTCCAGCCGGCCCGCGCCCGGGTAATGTAATCGAATTGCCCCGGACCTTCGGAAAACAGATTTCCATCGGTGGAAGTCTGTCTGATCTTCAGATCAAGCACGGTGCCCAGGGCATTGTTTGCGCCCAACCATAAGAAAAGATTTTCAACTCCTTCGCGGCGATGGTGGTATTGCAGCCAGTCGAGTTGCGTAAAACTGTTTTGGCCCGAATTCATACCCGAGGCGAGAACACGGTGGGCCACGCGCAGCCGTGCTTCGGCAGGCAGCGAAAAGATGCCGTCGCCGGTTTTCGAATCTGCGATTGCAGCAGCGGCCAGCCCGGGATGGACGAGCCAGCTATGCGCCACATCAAAGCCCCGTACCGACACATTGTGCAGGGGTTGCTGCGGCAGGGCGGCCTGCAGGCTTCCGGCTCCGCGTTCGTAACAGTCTTCCACCTCGTCGATATAGGCCAGGATACTGGCAAGAGCCTGCGCCCATTCCCGGGTGCCCGAAAGTTCAGCGCCCCACTCCTGCTGCAGCCGGCGCAGGATTGTTTCCATATTGAACGGTATGCCTCCCTGCGGCCAGTGCACTGTCGGATATGCATGTGCATAGTCCCCTCCGTAAAGGAGCTTTGCGATAAGGGAGGAGTAACTGAGGTCGGTTCGGGCTGCGGCCCCCGACATGACGCCCTGTGAAATGCTGTCGCCGATGGTGAACAGTTTCATCCGGTGCTGTTTTGATTGAGCGTACTATTTTTCTCCGGCAACGGCTTTGCGGGAAGCGTCGCGGATGATGACGGAGAGTGCCATGGAAACATATTTGTTGGAAGCCTGCTTGTCGGTTTTTCCGAGCACATCAAAATCGCCGTTGATGTCGGTGAAACTCTGCGCCCAGGCAAACAGGGGCTTGTCGTCCACCTCGCCGAGCCAGCGGCCGGCGGCACCGGCAAGGTTGAACAGCATACCGGTAATTGCGGCCGCATCGCCCGATTTTTTCAGGAGCTTTTTCGCTTCTGAGCTGGCCGATTTGAAGGATTTGTCGGAGCTGATGGCCTTCAGCATGCGGCCCGTATCGCGAAGGGCCTCCTTGCTTTTAAGCATACAGATAAAAAGGTGAACCTGCGAAGGAACTTCTTCCCTGCGGTCAGCTTTATTCTTCTTCCAGTAAAACAGGGTACGGTCGATATGGAGGGCATCGCCATCGTTCACTTTTTGAAAACCCTTGAGATCGATGGTGACCGGTTTTTTAGCGGCATCGCTGAGCACGATACACATAAAGTACATCTGCGCGAGTCCGGGAAAGGGCCATACGCGCGCCGTCTTGTTGTCGTGAATCACCACGCGGGAAAGACGCACTTCAATGCCGCTGATTTCGTTGGAATTGGGAACATCGGGCCCTGGCCCTGGCCGGCCTTCTGCAAAATCATGTATTTCGCTGTACAGGTTTTGGGTGAAGTGTATGGCCGGATTTGTGGCTCCGGAAGCCGCTTTCGCACCGGTGGTGTTTATTGCAGATTTCATGTGCATAAAGTTTGACTTGAAGATATGGCGAATAAGGAACATATCCAATACCCCCGTTCATCTTCAGGGCCGCATTTGCAGCACTGCGCTTCCGGGAACCTTGTCCGGTCTGGATTAGCCGAAACGGCCCATGGACGGGGCAAGATATTTGCCGTATTTCAGCAATATTAGGGTACCTTTATGCACGCAACGGACGCTTTCGAAGTATAAGTTCCGGAGTCGATTTCGGCGAACGGCTCGGCCGAATTTTCAACAGAACCGACATATCAAATCAACACATGGCAGAAACCTGGAACAAGAAAGAAAGGGAGAAGAAGAAGCAGCAAAACAAAAAGCAGAAGGAGGAAAAGCGCCTTGAAAGAAAAGAGCAGCCCAAGTCGAAAAGTCTTGATGACATGCTGGCTTATGTGGACGAAAACGGCAATCTTTCATCAACGCCACCAGATCCCCGGAAGATGCAATCGGTGCGTGCCGAGGACATCTCCATCGGTGTGACACGCAATCGCCCTGAAGATGATGAAGATCCGGTGCGTAGCGGAACCATTACCTTCTTCAACGAGTCGAAGGGTTACGGCTTCATCAAGGATTCCAAAAGCCGCGAAAGCGTTTTTGTGCATGTAAACGCGCTGAAAGACCCTGTCAAGGAAAATTCACGCGTGTTGTATGAGGTAGAAAATACCCACAAGGGGCCAAGCGCGCTGAATGTGCGGCTGGCGCCTGCCGAATAAATACACGTCAGGCTCAGGTTGCTGCCAAAACGAAAACCCGGGCATCACTAACCTTTTTCAATTTAGTTGTATCAAACCGACCGTTATGCGCACCTTTTTCAAAACCCTATTTTTTGTATCGGCTTTGTGCCTGGGCCTTGTGGCCATGAAATCGATCGATCCTTTACCGATAGGCAGCAAATTGCCGGCTGCCGATAAGAAAATCACCGATGTGTCGGGGAAAGCACTCTCCCTGAAAAACGCCGTCAACAAGAACGGATTGCTGGTAATGTTCAGTTCGAACGCATGCCCCTTTGTGTTAAAAAATCAACACCGTACCATCCGTGTGGCCAATCTGGCGCTGAAAAAACAAATCGGCGTGGTCATCCTCAACAGCAATGAGGCGCAGCGCAGTGACGAAGACAGTTTTGAAGCAATGAAGGCCTATGCTGCCGAACAGAAGTACGACTGGAATTATGCCCTTGACAAGAACAGCGAACTGGCTGATGCCTTCGGTGCCACACGCACACCGGAATGTTTTCTGTTCAACAGCAAGAGCGAACTCGTCTATCATGGCGCCATCGACAACAATGCCGGTGACGAGAACGCCGTGACCCGTGAACACCTGGCTATCGCCATGGAAGAAATGCTGGGCGGCAAATCCATAAGCGTTCCTGAAAGCAAGAGCGTGGGTTGTTCCATCAAAAGGAAGAAATAATCATCACAGGCCCAGGGCCTGTTTCAGGGCTGCTTCAAAAGTTTCGGCCGTGAACGAATCCTCATAAAAACGACGGTACCCGCTGGACGTATGCACAATCCAGGTGGCGGGAATGGAGCCTCCCCAGCGCTTGTCTACCGCATTGCAGAAATAATCGGCATCGGTTTCATTGAGCCATACCACCTCCGATCTTATTTTCTTCTTGGCTACGAAACGCCGCAATGCTTTCGGATATGTCTCCGGAAAATCAAGGCTTACAAAAATCAGACCCACGTTCCTGTTCTTATAGCGTTCCGTAATCTGCTCCAGATAGGGCATTTCGTTCACACAGGGTGCGCAGTAGGTTGCCCAGAAATTGATGACCCATACGCTGTCGGAAGGGCGGGAAGCAAGGCTGGTCAGTTCGGTGATGCGGATGGAAGGGATGGGCTGGGCGTACAAAAGTGAAAAGGCACAAAGAAGCAAGATGGTGAGCAGGGCTTTCATAATGCGTAAAATTAAGACTTCTGCTACCCGGCAATATAAAAACCTGAATGTCTACTGCCTAATGTTCAGGTTGCCGTTCACCCTCAGGCGCTTATTATCCTTTACCTGCATCTTTGCACCGGGCAGAACGGTAAAGGGATTGCTCATGATGCATTCGGCATAGCCGGCCGGATCTATCCACACTTCTGAACATTCAGGCAATGCAGAAGGCGGAATACGTCCGCGCGTCCAGTTCTGCGTATCACCCCAGTTGCCGGACCCGTTGAACACATAGATATCGGGGGTGATAATATACCCGTTGGTGTAAGCAATATCGTTGTTTTTTTTCGGCGTACCCGAAAGGTCGAGCGTGTCAACCTCCATCGGAGTCGGCGTATTGGAAAACGACACATCGCCCCTGCCCGCTCCCGGGCCATTGCGGCGAAAACGGATGGAAAACAGTGCGCTGTCATCGGGCATATCAATCCCCGTCAGATTGAAATCGAACCAGAGAAAGGTCAGGTAACCATCGGTGGCAGCAGCCAGATTCATATTCGATTCGTTCAGCGCAACCGCCGATGTGCCGCCTATAATACCTGCGTATTGAACAGCCGTTGTGTCCCATTTCAAAGTTCCTTGCACGGCTATTGCTCTTTTGAGCTTTGTGCTGCGCAGTGAAACTGTGAAAGATGTATCGCAGCTATATTCAAGCTTATCGGCGTACAAGGATTGCACGACTGACTGAGCCCGGGAAAAGAGTACGAAAAAAAGCAGGCTCGATATCAGCAAAAATTTCTTCATGACTACAGTTTGAAACCTATTTTGTCTGAATCAGGATGCACAGGATTTTAGGATTTTCAGGATTTGATCCACTGTTGTCCGGAGTATCGTACTCCCCTGTTGTCCGGAGTATCCCTACTCCGGACCAATTACTCAACAACAATCTTCCTCACTACCGCATCCACCCCCGGCATCTTCATCCAGTACATACCCACAGGCAGATACCCTCCCGACTTCAAATCCAGCGGCCAGGCGGAAGTGCCGGCAGTAAAGGTTTGCTTCCAGTTTTTCAATACGCGGCCATCGGCAGTAGTTAGGTAGAGTTCAACGCTCTGTGCCTTTTGCAGGGTAAGGTTTACAACTACCTGTCCGCTAGTCGGGTTCGGGCTTACCGTCCAGCCCGGAGCGCCCGGCTTGGTGTTATTGAGTATGCGGCCCCTGCCCTTGATCACATTATGCTTGCGGTAGTTCTTGTCCCATGCCTCGATGGTCGCAATGGTATTTACGAGTTGAATATCCTCACGGGTAAACTCGCCTGTTTTATCAAATACCAGTTCCATCAGCACGACATCGTCATTGAGCGTTGCAGGCAGGTTCTGATTATCACTCCAAATGAAAGCAAGCAGGCCCTCTCCGCTTCTTGTATTACCATATTTGAGGTTCAGGCGGTTGTTCTCGATAGTTCTGAAGCGCAGCGCCGAACTGTTGTACTGCAACGTAAACTGCATCCCCAACAGTTCTTTCAGGTTCTTCACCTTAATAGGTATGCGCACCTCGCTGCCCGAAGCCTGTACATCGTCATGATACAATACCACTTCTTCAGTAGGCACGGGACGCAGCTGCAGGTAGTTCCAATCGTAGTTCACATCACCCAGCTTCATGCCGATAAAGGTTTGATTGACGCGATTGCTCTGCAGGTTTGCCGAAGTATAGCTGAAGCTATCCTTGTACGGGAAGGGATTGGACGGGTTAGGGAAAGTATAACTGCTGTCGGCAAAGGCCCAAAGGGTATTGCCGGGCAAAGTGGTATCGAGGCCCAGAATCAGCCTTTGCATCAACACCAGATCGAGGGTGGTGATGCTGTTGCTTCTGTTGACATCGGCGGCAATCAATTTATACGGACTGTTGAGCAATCCGCGCTGCAGAACATGGTTCTGTATGAGTACGATATCAAGCACACTCACACCGTTCAGCTTGTCCACATCGTTGTTCTTCGCCGCTTTCAGTACCAGCGGAATATTCGGGCTTACCGCTATGCTGTAGCTGCTGCCGTTCACCAGTAGGGGCACATTGTTGCGCAACAGGTTGACCTGTGATATGGGCTGGCTGAGCGGCGATACGATTCGTCCGGATATGCCTGCATTCACGGTAACCGATACCGTTTGGGTATCGCGCTCGCAGTTGCTTGTGTAGATCAGGCGATACTGCCCTCCCGATAAAGCAGTTGCCACCAGAGTAGGATTCTGCAGTATCGAAGTAAAGCCGTTGGGGCCTGTCCACGAGAAAGTAGCACTATCGAGGTTTTGGCCTGAAGCAGTCAGGCGGATTGTTTCACCAATCAGTACGGGAC